>JBCCIM010000038.1 GCA_039111535.1 Bacteroidota bacterium
AAACGCCGTTTTCATCGAGGTAGCCCGGTAGGCTGTGCCCATTGTTTTGAAGCGGACCGTACTGTCCAAAAATAACGTCTGCCGGATCGATGCGCTTGATCGAACGGAGCACTTTTACTTTTTCATCGCGGATGGCATCAGCCTCAAAAGCAGCCGGCGCTTCCATCGCCGTGATGGTTAGCAATTGGGTCAGGTGATTCTGTACCATATCGCGCAGGGCACCCGACTTGTCGTAGTAGCCGGCACGCGTACCCACACCGAGTTCTTCCGCCACCGTAATCTGGACATTCTTAACCCGGTCCCGATTCCATACAGATTCAAAGAGCGGATTGGCAAACCGGAAAGCGAGCAGGTTTTGGACCGTTTCTTTGCCGAGGTAATGGTCGATGCGATATACCTGCGACTCGTTGAAGTTGGCGTGGACCGTGCTGTTCAGGTCTTGCGCTGTTTTGAGGTCGTGGCCAAAAGGCTTTTCAATAACCAGCCGCGTCCAGCCGGCGCTTTCGTTGAGGTTTGCGTTGCCAAGTCCGTTGATGGTTGGTTTAAACGCAACTGGCGAAAGCGCGAGGTAAAACACGCGGTTACCAGACAGGTTGTTTTCTGCTTCGATCTGCTCGATTTTCTGACGGAGCTGTGCGAAGCTTTCTTCTGTCCCTTTGCCAATAGACTGGTAGTACATGCAGTTTTGCGCCCAGTCATTTGCGCTGCCATTGGCGCCGCTTACAAACTCGTGAATGGCATCGCTGGCAAAATCGCGGTACGATGCGTCGTCATAGTCTGTGCTACGGGCAACGCCGAGAATTTTGAATTGGTCGCCCAGTTCGTATTTGTTGGACAGGCGAAAGAGGGCCGGCAGCAGTTTGCGCCGCATCAGGTCGCCGGTTCCTCCAAAGACAATGAAAAGATGCGGTTCCACGTGCTCTGAATGCATGATCTCGCTTTGAGTTATGGGAGATGAATGGGATGCTAAAAGACCAAAAGGCGATGTGACCGGCCAGATAAAGCCAGATCACATCACCTCATGATCAGCCAGTATTAATCCTGTGCAGTTTTAATGCTGTGTCCACCAAATTTGTTACGCATGGCAGAGAGGAGTTTTTCGGTGTACCCTTCTTCTTCGCGCGAACGGAGGCGCTGGAGAAGTGCAAGGGTCATCACCGGTGCAGAAAGGTCCTGGTCGATAGCCTCCTGGACTGTCCAGCGGCCTTCACCTGAATCCGTTACGTAAGCAGCAATGCCGTCGAGGTCCGGATTTTCTTCGAGTGCTTCTGCAGTCAAGTCGAGTAGCCAGGAGCGAACCACGCTACCGTAACGCCAGATCTGGGCCACCTGACCGAGGTCAATGCCGTACTCTTCGCGTTTGCGCATGAGGGCAAAGCCTTCTGCGTAGGCCTGCATCATACCATACTCGATGCCGTTGTGGATCATTTTTACATAATGACCAGAGCCGATTGGACCAACGTGGCCCCAGCCTTTGTCGGCTGCGGGTGCCAGCGTTTCGAGGGCCGGCGCGACTTTAGCAACAGATTCTTCGCTACCGCCAACCATCATGCTGTAGCCTTCTTTGAGGCCCCAAACGCCGCCGCTCGTACCTACGTCTACAAAGCCAATACCTTTCGCTTCAACCGTTTCGCCGCGGCGCATGGTGTTGTGGAAGTTACTGTTGCCACCGTCAATGATCACATCACCAGGCGATAGCTTTTCAGACAGTGCCTGGACGGTGCTCTCTGTTGGTTTGCCAGCAGGTACCATAACCCACACAACGCGTGGAGCAGCAAGTTTTTCTACCACTTCGTCCAGGGTGCGCGCGCCCGTCGCGCCGGCTGATTCTGCTTGGGCAATGGCTTCTTCGTTGAGGTCGAATGCTACCACACTGTGGCCATCGTTGAGCAGGCGGACGGTCATGTTTGCGCCCATTTTGCCCAGGCCAATCATTGCAATTTGCATGGTTTTCTTTTTTAGCTCCATTATGTATGTGTTCTTTAGGGGTTGTAATCAATCAGGCAGCCAGTTCCGATGGTTTATTTACCATGCGCTCAACGAGCCCCGGCAATGCCTCGGGATCGTGGATAAGCTGCTCCGCAGGAATTAATTTGGCTTCTTCAAGCGTCTTCTTTGTAAATGGTGTACTAACGGCAATGACATGCATGCCGGCCGCGCGTGCAGCAGCTACACCCGAGACAGAATCTTCAAACACAAGACACGCTTCGGGGTTCACCTCAAGTGCGTTTGAAACGAGGTGATAAATTTCTGGGTCAGGTTTGCCTTGCTCAACATCATCTCTGGTCGCCGTAAAATCGAAACACTTGGTCAGGCCGAGTACTTCGAGCACCCGCGCTGCTTGCGGGCGATGCGACATCGTTGCGAGGCCGGTTTTGTAGCCGGCTGCCACTGCGTTATATAATTGTGCGATGTTGTGCGGCCACATGCTTTTTTGGATCACAAGCGGATCATCGATCATGCGTCCGTAAAAGCCAAGGCGAATATTTATAAATGCTTCAACAGCTGAGCCTGCTGCGTGTGCATCCATTTGCGATTTTGCAGCTTCTGCCAACTCAAATTGCGTCATCAATTGTGTAGCTACTTCCATCCTGGATCTGCCAACAACAGACTTGAACGCTTCGAGCACTTCTGATTCTACGATCCGTTCAGGTGCCAGGGCCTGCGCAGCTTTGGCATAGGAGAGGGCCTTCAGACGCTCTGTCTGCACCAGGGTCCCATCCAGGTCGAACAGAAATGCTTTTATGTGACTCATTTGCTCTTTGGCTGAAAACCCCTCAGTGCTACGCCCCATCGGAGAAGCGGCGCATTGCGGCTTTTGTTCGTTTAAAATTGCCGTGAGGCTGCTACAGCTTGTCGTTATATACTCAGACAATAAAAGTTGCGTAGAAGCTGTATTGCTCGGGTAGTTGTGCATACTACCTGTTACAGGACTACACGTGTATTGCTCAGAATTTCGACAAACAAAGCAACAACTTAAATAAGAAAATGCTATGCCGGGAGAAAGTTGGCGTAGGGCAAAAAAAGAAATATTTTATTGTTACCTGCGAAATTTTAAATTATTGGCATTCCCTGTGCATAGAAATGCGGGTTTAAAAGAATATCTATGTATAGCCCCGCTCCGATATAAACATAGCATACTGTTATGCAGAAAATAAGCTTGGTACTTGTCCTTCTTCTGGCTTTTGGATGTGATTCTGGAACGGATCCGGAAATGGAAGATCCGCCAATGCAGCCCCCTCCAGGCCGCGAGGTTCCAGTTGCGATTAAGGCAAATGAAGGCCGGCAACCAATTTCCAGGTACATTTATGGATCAAACCAGGATTTGAGCGACAACGATTTGTGGACGGTCCGACGGATTGGTGGCAACAGAATGACCGGGTATAACTGGGAGAACGATTATTCCAACGCCGGCAGCGACTGGATGCATTCCAGCGATACCTATATGTTGTCCATTTTTGGTCTGCAAGCAGGCAGTGAGCCAGGGCGCGTAATGACGACGTTTCACGACCGCTCGCTTGCTATTGGTGCAGAATCGATAATCACATTACAATTGGCCGGCTACGTTTCGGCAGATCAGGGCGGTACTGTCCCAGCCACACAAACAGCGCCTTCTGGCAGGTGGAAGCAGGTACAGGCAAGCAAAGGTGCCCCTTTTGCCGCAACGCCGGATCTGTCAGACGATATGGTGTATATGGACGAATTTGTGCAATTCATGGTTGATCGTTTTGGATCTGCCGCTACGGATCAGGGCGTACGCTGGTACTCGATGGACAATGAGCCCGGGCTCTGGTCTGAAACCCATCCGCGTATTCACCCTGAGCACCTGAATGCTGCAGACCTGGTAGATCGCTCCATAGAAATGGCACTGGCCGTGAAAGCGGTGGATCCGGATGCCCAAATTGTTGGGCCGGCTTTGTACGGATTTGCCGCTTTTGAGACCCTCCAGGGCGCACCCGACTGGGCGCAGGAGCAGCGGGGGCAGTGGTTCATCGACTACTACCTTGATCGGATGCGCGAAGCAGAGCAACAACATGGAATCCGACTGCTCGATGTGCTGGATGTACACTGGTACCCTGAAGCGCAGGGAGACAGTCGCATCACACTTAGCACCGCCCTGACTGCCAATGATGTGGAAGCCCGTTTGCAAGCGCCACGGACATTGTGGGATGGATCTTATGTAGAAAATAGCTGGATTGGCGAGTGGAAACAGGCTTACCTGCCCCTGCTGCCTACCCTCAAGGCCTCTATCGAGACATACTACCCCGGCACCGAACTGGCGATCACTGAATACAATTATGGCGCTTCAGCTTCTGTTTCGGGCGGGTTGGCCAACGCTGATGTGCTTGGTGTATTTGGCGAGCAAGACGTTCATCTCGCAACGCTGTGGCAACTCGAAGACAATAACACATACGTCAGCTCGGCTTTCAACCTGTATCGTAACTACGATGGCCAACTGAGCACGTATGGTGATACGCGGATAGCTGTTGACCTGGCGGACAAAACGGAACAGTCTGTCTATGCTTCCATCCATGGTGATGATGCGTCACAGCTGCATATTATTGCGATAAACAAAAATCCAACAGAAAACGCCACCTTCACGTTTGATATAGCTGCTGATGCTTCTTTTGATGAGGCAGATGTTTACTATTTCAACGCAACGAGCCCACTTATCCAGGCACAGCGGGATGTTGCTGTTGGTGCAAATAATCAGCTTACCTACACCGTGCCGGCGTTGACAGCTGCACACTTTGTTGTGAAATAAGCTGGTAGATCTGGTTTTGCGGCGGCAATATCCTGTTATACGGTCCTTATTAGGGATATTTGCACCATGAATGCTTGCAGGTTTAGGTAACAGGTGTCATATTTAGACACCCCGTTACCTTCGCAAGTTAACCATGATTCACCACGTCACACCACATTTGCAGGGTGTATACCGCGCTGCTTTAGCGCTTGTTGTTTTGGTTGCGCTGCCTGCTTCAATTGCGTTTGCACAATATGAGCCGCCGGCAGATTGGGCGATTCATGATAAAAATCGCCCCCAACCTAGCGTAATCGATACAGGCATCGGCGTACAGATGCCCGCCCTGCCGCCTGCTGATGCGGTTGTGCTTTTTGACGGAACAGACCTGCAGGCTTGGGAAAGCAGCTCTGGAGAAGCTGCGGGCTGGAAAGTGGACAATGGATACATCGAAATTGTGCCCGGAGCCGGCGGGATCCAAACCCGCGATAGCTTTGGTGATGTACAATTGCATCTTGAGTGGGCTTCCCCCAATCCCCCCAAAGGCGAAGGCCAGGATAATGGCAATAGTGGCGTGATTCTGATGGGACTGTATGAGGTGCAAATCCTCAATTCTTATGAAAACCAGACGTACCCGGATGGACAAGCGGCAGCTGTATATGGTCAATATCCCCCGCTCGTAAATGCGTCTCGTCCTCCGGGAGAATGGCAGGTATACGACATTATTTTTCGCGCACCCCGTTTTGCGCCCGACGGAAGTTTGCAGCAGCCTGCTACCCTCACCGTGTTGCACAATGGTGTGCTGGTACAAAATCATGTGCCGCTTACGGGTCCTACGGGTCATCATAACCGGCCCGCTTACAAAACACACCCCCATGCATTACCCATTTCTATTCAGGACCACGACCACCCCGTCCGGTTTAGAAATATCTGGCTCCGAACCCTTTAGGTAGACACCCTCTGGCCTCGGGTGTTCATTCCATGTAACGTTTAGTATAGCGATATGTCCTGGTTTGCAAAAAACAAGATGCTGGTGATTACCCTGTTTGCGTTACTCGTAGCAGGGAGTTTGTGGTGGATTAGTCCGCCCGCATGGCTTGCGGGCGACGGGCATGCAATATCTTATAATAAAGATGTAAGACCGATTCTAAATGACAAATGCCTGGCCTGTCATGGAGGGGTGCGACAGGCGGGTGGATTTAGCCTGCTTTTTGCAGAAGAGGCGCTCCGGCCAAACGAGTCGGGGAAGCCGGCATTTATCGCGGGCGCGCCAGATGAAAGCGAACTCATTCGCCGTGTGCGTCACACTGATCCGGAAGAGCGTATGCCGCTGGATCACCCTGCGTTAGAAGAACACGAAATAGAGATTCTGGAGGCGTGGATTGCTGAAGGGGCTGCCTGGGAAACCCATTGGGCCTACGTAGCGCCTGAAGAAAAGCAGCTACCCAAAAATCGAAATCGTCAGTGGGCCAAAAATGGGATTGATCGTTTTGTGCTGTCTGGCCTGGAAGCGGCGGGGTTGCAGCCGGCGCCAGAGGCAACCTGTACTACACTGATGCGGCGCGCTTCGCTCGATTTGACGGGCCTTCCGCCGGCGCCCGAAGCCGTTGATACCTTTTGTGCAGATCTATCTGAGAACGCGTATGAAAAAGTTGTAGACGAACTCCTCGCCTCACCTCGTTTTGGCGAACGGTGGGCCGCCATGTGGTTGGATCTTGCGCGGTATGCAGATTCAAAAGGATATGAAAAAGATGGCCCGCGAACCATCTGGAAGTACCGGGATTGGGTTATTCAAGCGTTCAACCGCGATTTGCCTTTTGATACGTTTACCGTCGAGCAGCTAGCCGGCGACTTACTGCCCAATCCAACTGAAGATCAACTCATCGCCACCGCGTTTCATCGGAATACAATGAACAACGACGAAGGCGGCACAGATGATGAAGAATTTCGGATGGCTTCTGTCATCGACAGAACGAATACCACCTGGGAAGTTTGGATGGGTACCACGATGGCCTGTGTGCAGTGCCACAGTCACCCCTACGATCCGTTTACCCAGCAGGAGTATTACGAATTCCTGGCGTTCTTCAACAACACGGCAGATCAGGATACGCCGGATGAATCGCCCACGCTTAAAACCTATGCTGATTCGAACCGTGCTGATGTTGAAGCGCTCGTTTCATGGCTGGCAAAGCAGCAAAACCTGGAGATTGCGCACCACGCGTTAGGGATCCAGGTTGATACCCTTTTGTCTGTTGTTGATGTTGCGGCGCTGCCGGCGCTGCAAGAGAAAGTAGAGAGTCTCACCAATATCCAGCCTGAATCACGCACCCCGATCTACCAGGAAATAACAGGTGCCGGTCTTCGCGATACCCGTGTGTTGAATCGGGGGAATTTCCTTGATCCGCTTGAAGTTGTAGCGCCCGGCACGCCTGCGGTAATGCCTGCATTCCCTGCTGATGCGCCGCGCAATCGTTTATCGCTGGCCAAGTGGATTGTAGATGGAGACAACCCCCTGACGGCCAGGGTGATGGTTAACCGGTTTTGGGAGCAGCTGTTTGGGATAGGGATTATTGAGACAACGGAAGATTTTGGTACGCAGAGCCTCGCCGCGAGTGATCCTGAACTGCTGGATTGGCTGGCATTGCAATTTTCCAGGACCCACAACTGGCGTGTAAAAGCCTTCTTGAAAGAAATAGTTATGTCGGCTACCTACCGGCAAGCATTCGACGGCGCATTAGAAAAGTTGGCAATAGATCCCAACAATCGGTTATTCTCGCGTGGCCCCAGGATCCGCTTGTCTGCTGAGCAAATCCGCGACCAGGCCCTGGCTGTCAGTGGCTTGTTGAGCGACAAAATGTATGGCCCCAGCGTCTATCCATACCAGCCGGCAGGTATTTGGAATGCACCGTATAGCAGCATGACGTGGGAAGTCAGTGAAGGCGAGGACCGGCACCGTCGGGGTTTATATACCTACTGGCGCCGCTCTGCACCCTATCCGAGTATGATGGCTTTTGACAGCCCAAGTCGGGAGCTCTGCGTATCGCGTCGGATTACGACGAATACACCATTACAGGCATTGGTTACGTTGAATGATCCTGTCTTTGTTGAAGCTGCGGAAGCGCTGGCGTTGCGGGTGCTGGAAGAGGGCATCGAAGCATTGGATGGGCAGTTGATTCGTGCATTTAAACTTGCCCTTGTTCGCGATCCTGTGCCAGCTGAACTGGCTGCACTGCGAACGCTATACAGGGAGGCCTATTTTGAGGCCCAGGATCGTGGCGGGAATGACGTTATGCGGGGCAACACACCGGCTATTGCAAGTTCCACGGTAGCAGCGCCGGCTGCGTTGGTTGCAGATCCACAGGTTGCCGCTTTTACGGTTGTTGCCAATGCGATTCTCAACCTCGATGAGTTCATCATGAAAGGTTAAATTGTTGGTTTTACCCCTTTTTGAGCACTATTAATCAGGAAACAGCATGAGTCTGGCGAAAGAAGCGCAACAGGAACGATTGCGCTACATCACACGACGCCATTTTTTACGGAATTGCACAACAGGGCTGGGTGCAGCTGCACTCAGTTCGATGTTGGGCGGTTCGTTGATGGGATGTGGTCCTGCAGCTACGCCTGTTGCAGCTGCCGGCCGAAATACCCCCCTGGGCGTATTACCCGCTCATTTCCCGGCCAGGGCAAAGCATGTGATTTTCCTCCACATGGCCGGTGCACCTTCTCAGCTTGAGCTGTTCGACTACAAGCCGGATTTGGCAAAACTACACGGACAACAGTGTCCTGAGTCGTTGCTGGAAGGCAAGCGGTTTGCATTTATCAAGGGCGTACCGAAAATGCTGGGGCCACAGGCAACGTTCAAGCAGCACGGTGAGTCGGGTGCGTGGATTTCGAATCGGTTGCCACACCTGGCAACCCAGGCTGACAAACTGACTTTCCTGAAAGCGCTGCATACGGATGAATTTAACCACGCGCCGGCGCAGCTCTTGTTACACTCTGGTTCGCCACGCCTCGGCCGTCCAAGTATGGGGTCATGGGTGTGCTATGGGTTGGGGACGGAAAATGAAAACCTGCCTGGCTTTGTGGTGCTCGTGTCTGGGGAAAATGAACCAAGTGCTGGCAAAAGTGCCTGGGGTAGCGGATTTCTACCGACGGTATATCAGGGTGTGCAATGCCGTTCGGAAGGGGATCCGGTATTGTACCTATCTGATCCTAATGGCATGAGTCGCGACCTGCGCCGGCAATCTATCAGTACCATCAATAAAATTAACGAAATCCAGCACGCTGATGTAGGAGACCCTGAAATACTGTCGCGGATAGCCCAGTACGAAATGGCGTTCAAAATGCAAATGTCTGTGCCTGAAGCCATGGATTTTTCAACAGAACCTGACTACATCCACACCATGTATGGTACCGAGCCGGGGAAATCCTCGTATGCAAACAATTGCCTGCTTGCCCGGAGACTGGTTGAACGTGGGGTGCGCTTTGTGCAGCTTTTCCATTGGGGATGGGATGCACACGGTGCCGGGAAAGATGAAGGGCTCCTGCATGGTTTTGTACAGCGCTGCCAAGAAACAGACCAGGCGACCACGGCTTTGCTTACCGACCTCGAACAACGCGGATTACTTGAAGACACTATCATTGTTTGGGGGGGCGAATTTGGACGGACACCGATGCTGGAAAACCGCACGGGTACCGACAACCCTTATGTGGGACGCGACCATCAAGGCGATGCATTTACGATGTGGATGGCCGGCGGCGGGTTAAAAGCCGGCTATACGCACGGTGAAACCGATGAAATTGGCTACTCCGGTGTAAGCGGACGCGCGCACGTACACGACTTGCAAGCAACCATCTTACATCAATTAGGCATGGACCACGAACAACTAACTTACCACTTTCAAGGCCGAGATTTCCGGCTCACCGATGTAAGCGGAAAAGTTATAAATGAAATCATTGCTTGAGAAAAAACGAGGTTAAACCATGAGACTGCCCCTGTTAATTGCTCTAATGGCGCTTTTTACCGGATGCAGCGCAGAGAAATCTGCCATGAAAGAGGCATTGGATAACGGTGAGGTTTATGCATTTAAAAATGTTCACGTGGTTCCGATGGACGCGGAACGTATAATGGAAAATCAGACGGTGCTGGTGGTTGGTGATCGTATTCATTCCATTTCAGATGCGGCATCGGCCAAAATCCCTGATGGTGCGCAAACCATCGCCGGCGATGGCAAATACCTCATGCCCGGACTTGCCGAGATGCATGGTCATATCCCCCCGCCTAACCAGTCAGATGCATACATTGCATCCGTCTTGTTTATGTACGTTGCTAATGGCATAACAACAGTGCGGGGGATGCTCGGCCATGACGGGCAACTCGCTATCAAAGCCCGCGCAAATGCCAGCGAAATCATTTCCCCAACCCTGTATCTGGCCGGCCCAAGTTTTAATGGGGGATCTGTCAACTCGCCCGAAGAAGCTGTCGAGAAAGTGAAGCTTCAGAAAGCGGAAGGATGGGATCTGCTCAAAGTGCACCCGGGCCTCACCCGTGAAGAATTTGATGCCATGGCAGAGACCGCCAACGAACTCGACATTCGCTTCGGCGGCCACGTGCCGGCTGAGGTTGGGCTGGCACACGCAATAGCAATGGGACAGGAGACCTTCGACCATTTGGATGGCTATGCGATTCACGTAGACGGTACCAATAAGCCGGCATCCGATGAAGCCATTGCTGAAGTAGTAAAGCTTACTGTTGATTCTGGGGCGTGGGTTGTACCCACAATGGTGCTATGGGAGCACCTGTATGGGGTTACACCGATGGAAGCAGTGAGTGACTTGCCAGAACTAAAATATATGCCCCGGCAAATCGTCGCCAGTTGGATGAACTCCCACCGGAGCCGGCTCGCGAACCCCGGCCTGGATCTTGTTACATCCGGTCACCGGATTGAAAATCGTAACAGGATTCTGCGCGCCCTAAATGAAGGGGGTGCCCGTATTTTAATGGGTACAGATGCGCCGCAACAGTTCAGTGTGCCAGGCTTTTCAATCCACATCGAGTTGGCGCGGATGGCGGATGCCGGGATGTCACCCTTTGAGATTTTTCGAACCGGTTCAGTTTACGTGGGTGACTATTTCAAAGAACAGGATACGTTTGGTCTTGTGGCCGCAGGACATCGGGCTGATCTGGTGTTGCTGGATAAGAACCCCCTTGAAAACGTAGGCAATTTGAAGGCGCCAGCCGGCGTTATGACGCGAGGTAGATGGCTCTCTGCAGAAGACATTGAAGCTGAACTCTCAAGCATCGCCGCACGTGTTCGCGGTTAAGCCTGATTATAATCTTTCAGCAAACGGCCTTTTCTGGTAAGAACCGGGTAGTATACATTCTGCCTGGTTCTGCCAGAAATTATTGATCTAAATACTGCAAGCTGTCTCCAAAAAGAGGGCATTTAAATATCCGGTTACGGTACGTATCCTACGCCCATATCTCTGTCATTGTAATTATAACAGCTTTAGTCGATATAATATAAAAGTGTGCTGTCATGCCAGACATTATGCACAGGGAAAGCCAGCGCGCGTTGCTACTGGTTGCCTTTTTTGCTCATGACCAGCACGGCATCGCATAATAGTTTTTTATCCGTATTGATTGTAGCCCCGTAAGGGGTACGTATCGCATCACATTACTGATAGCGTGAGCATTTCTGAGTCATCCACACAACAGGAATTTATAAACAACCCGAATTGTAGCGTATCGGTCGACGAACGTGGTGATTTACTTTGTGCCACTTCAGGCCGATTTGTAACAATTGTATTGTTTGTTGTGGGCATGCTGTTCATTTATGCCAGCATCGTAATTATCGGTTGGGAGTTGCCAAGTGGGAGAATACACTCCTCCACCCTGTTGTCTGGCACCTTTGTTTTTCTATTGGGCATTCTGTGTCAGTGGCGTAGTTATCGCCGGCAAAAGGAGATGGGTAACTTTGAGATTAGCGTGTCTGCGCAAGTAATACGAAAGCAGGGAAAGCAAACTGGATATCCTTTTGACTATATCACGCGATTAAGAATAACTAGAAACTGGACAGCAATGGCCCGTATTCAGCATATACTGCCTATTCCCGTTTGGCTGTTTATACATTTCAAAAACGGTCATAGAATCAGGGTAGCAACGGGTCGGCGAGATGAAGTGATGGAATTACTAAAGTGGATGCGGGCCGCCGACATACCGTGTGTTGATTGGGTGTAATAGATGTAGTGCTCATTAAGCACGCGTAGGTAAATACCATGCATGTACAATGGTTTGCACATTTACCCGGTGTACAGCTTGCACCCGGACGGTCGTCATATGAAGTGATTGATGGTCGGGTGACTTACCTGTATTTTGGTGAGTGGTGTGAACTCGACCCCTCATTTCCTGAGAGCGAAGACAAGTTTAACGATGCACGCCCGGTGTTTTACATCGGCGAAGCTGAACTGGAAGGCGACCTCAAAAGCGTCCTTAAACAGGTGGGTGAGCGGCTTGGCCGTTTTTATCTTGCCTTGCTGCTTGATGCGCGCGTGCCGCTGATCCCTGATCCCCAGCTTTCTGTGCACTACGTGCGGGTGAATTTAAAAGCCGGCGTGGCCACGTATCGTCTCGTTGGGCCTTTTGAACGCGAATGGATATTGTACGGCAATCGAACGGACTACGAGTTTGACGAAGTGGCATTTCAAGCACTACAGGTAGCTTACGACCTTTTGCCGGCCCAGGGGGCATTGCACGAGGCCGGATATTTTCCTGGTGTTGAAGCCGGCCTGGAAACCCTCATTCGAACAGCTCGCCCGGACGCCTGGTGGGACCAGCAGAGCGTGCATCATGTGAACGACTTTATTCACTGCACGTCTGCCCTTGAGAACCTATTGGTGCTGGATTCTGCTGAGGAGCAGGCACCTGATCCCGTTGCTGCTTTTGGCCAGCACGCCGCTGCCCTTGTCAGCCCTACCCACAGCGGCGTTGCAGGGTTGGCACAGTCGTATGCCGGCCTTTATCGGCTTCGCACAAACTTGCTCCATGGCCAGATGACGATGGCAGACCTGAGCAGTGGAGACCAGCAAGCTTTACGACTCGGGAGGATGTTGTTACGGGAGGTTTTACTCAAAGCACTGGCATTGAATGTTGGGCGGTCTGGTTCGGAGACCCTTGCCGGTTTGCTAAAACGCGCGTATGAAGATGGCACATATCACGAGATACTGCACGAACAACTTCGGCAAGCTGAGGTGATGGCATGACGCAGCGGCCTCCCAACATATTGTATGGCTATTTCCCCCTTTGGGGCGCCAAAATGGATAGCCAGGATGTAGGTATGATTGGCGGGACAGTCCGTGTAATGATTCCTTACAAGGAGGAGTGGCGATTATTGCAGAAGTCGGAGGCCTGGCTGGAGCGATTTCAGCAAGTACTCGATAATTTTGGAGAGGAAGATGCACCACTGATGGGGCCGGAACCACCGCCCTGCCTGGTACTTGCAATGCCCCTGGTGTCTGATGAGCCTTTTATCGAAGGTGTCGAGCGGTTGAAAGATGACATGATCGAACACGCGCGCAATGCAATCCTTGCGTTGCGATTGTTCAAGCCAGGATGGTTTATTGATCCTGAAATGGCAGAATGTGCGTTTGTGCAAAAGCCCAGCATTATTCGCTTGCCTGGTCCCTATCGTCAGGTATTTATGGAGTCGGTGCCAGAAGGATTACCGTCGCCATATCCGCTACGGTTGAATGAGCTATCTTCGCACAAAGGCGCACCGTCTGCATTGTCAAGCTTGTGGAATCTCATTGAGCAATACAACCACATCGCTCACCATACGACAGCTGATATAGCGATAGAGAATTTTAACCAGTCGTATGGTTTTCAGTTGAAAGGAACGCAGCGCGCAGCATTTCTTTTTACCGCGCTTGATACCCTGCTGGGCGGAATTAATGCGGCGAAAATAGGCCGTCTCAAACTCAATAGTCCTTTTCGGGAGCGTGTTTATGCCGCTCTGGATGCTGTAGCCGGTGCCTGGCAAGGCTCAGATGCCACGCCAACGGAACTGGCGCAATGGATCAACACCGCAGGCCGCCGTATGCAGCATATCATTGCGCGTAACGGTGCGCAGGAAATTGCAGTTGAGGCAGATGGCGGATGGGCATACATGCAAATGATTGTGCGCGTGTTACTCCGGCAATACATAGAATTCAGCGTACGTTGGTTCAAAAACCCCAACGCAATCCAAAAACGCCTCGGGCTACCTGCCGACGTACCGCCGGTTATTGGGTATAACCTCGCCCTTGAACTCAAAACTAAACAGCGGGCCAATCTGGACGATTTGCTTGGCTTTGATATTTCCCGCCTGTACACCGAATAATTGACTCAAGCAAACAGTTCAAGCAAGGGTTCGCCCTGCCCATCAGGTGTTGTATACACGGGCCGGCCCTCTACCTCGTAGTTGGTCTCCGGGGGAATGCCCAACGCGTGATAGAGCGTCTGGTGAATGTTTTCGATGTAGATAGGTGCACCAATGGTTTTGCATGGACGTTCCGCAGCCGTTTCACCAAAAGCAAACCCTTGTTTGATACCCCCGCCAAACATGAGCATTGAGCATCCATCCGTAAAGTGCCGGTGCATCCCGTAGTTTTTCATGCTTTCCAGCTTGTCGGGTACGGGCACCTGATCTCGTACGTGTTTACCTGGCCGGCCTTCCTGGATCATGTCGCGGCTGAACTCACTTGCCAGGATTATGAGTGTCCGATCCAGATGGCCACTGGCTTCGAGGTCGCGAACCAATTGCGCGATGGGCCTGTCGATCAGTGCTTTCATCCCAGCAAGGCGCGTGTGCCCATTTTCGTGGGTATCCCAGCCAATAAATGGTTCATATTCCGTAGTAACGCTGATAAACCGGGCCCCCTCCTGTACGAGGCGTTTGGCAAGCAGGCACCCTAACCCAAATCTGCCTGTGTTGTAGGTGTTGAAACTGTCTTCGGGTTCCTGTTGCAGATCAAAAGCACGCGCCTCGGGGGAATGGAGCAGCCGGTATGCTTGCTCCATGGAATTTAATAAAGACTCTTTTTGGTAGTCACTTCCGCGCTCACCCATTGGGCTTTTCTTGACCAGCTCTCGGTACAATTGATTGCGGCGTTCAAACCTGTTAATGTCCATCCCGATGGGAGGGCGCACACTGTCAAGTCCGCTTGAAGGATCGGGGATGAGGAAGGGGCCATATTCGCTGCCGAGGAAGCCAGCAGTATGGAAGGCCTTGAGTTCTTCCGATTCACCTACCGTAAACCGTTGCCCGATGTTGATGAAAGGCGGTATTGCTGGATTCACCGGCCCCAGTTCGCGTGCGATCCAGGAGCCAATATGCGGTAGTTGCACCGATTGTGGCGGTTCATAACACGTGTGCCAGTGGTACTGATGGCGTGAATGCAAAATAAAACCAAGGTCAGCGGCCCTGTAATTTCTGATCACGGTCCCGCGATCCATGACGGATCCGATTTCCTGCAAGCCTTCGGAAAACGAAATACCATCAACAACTGTGGGGTGCGAGGGGAAGGTGCTTAGAATCCGCTGGGCTTCGATCCCTTTTTCGAATGGCGTATAAGCTTTGGGATCAAACGTTTCTGTATGCGCCATGCCACCCGCCATCCACAGCAGAATGACGGCGTCTGCAGAAGCTGGGCGTGCAACTGCAGCGTTGCATCCACTCAAAAACGTTGCAGCAGGTAGGCTGACGGCCATTGCCGCAGCGCTGGCTGCCTGCATCTGCTTTATAAACTCGCGTCGTGTTCGCATGGTTGTGAACGGTAGGATGGAAGTAGGATCAGTAAATCAACTGAAATTCGGGAAGCATAAACAACGCCCACAGGAAATCTTGCAGATCAACTTCGTCAACAGGATCGCCAATGATATCCAGTGCGGCGCGGAGCTCCTTGCGGGTAGGCTCCCGCCCGAGTGCGGTTTGGTAGATATTGGTTACGAGTGCCTTGCCATCGGTGGCGTACTGGTTGAACCATTGTTGGGCACCTTCACGCAAGGCAGTATTGAAAAAGACACCATTGGTTAATTCCAATGCTTGAAGCAAGGTAGCCTGATCGTCGCGGCTTGTGGTCACGTTTTCCCGGGTTGGCCGGCCCAGCGCTTTCATAAACGGATCCAGTTTCACGAGTGCGGCGCGTGCAAAGGGCAGCCCGGATGGATCATTGTTGTGTCGAAAATCAAGCAGTTGCCCCCAGTGACTACGGTTGAAGCTTGCGTATCGGCGTACTTGCGGCCATGTACTGTCATCAAAAGCTGGCTGCTCCCATCCATTTGCGGGCGGTTCAGCAACCGAGCGCCAACTGTCATCGGAAATGATTTGTTGTACCGCACCTTTGGGAGAAGTCACTTGCAAACTAAATAGCACGCCGGCCGGATTGGGCAATTCGCCTTCATTCTCGCCGGCAATGGCAAGGACATTTGTACCCTCAACGAGGTGTTGTTTCAGGTCGAGTCGTTGCACACGCCGCCAGTCTTTGCCTGTTGCGACCGCATTGCCATTCACGTACAGGGTAAAGCTGTGGTCAACAGCAACCAGGGCTTCAGCCTGTTCAATCGTATCTGCTGTAAGGGTAAATGAGTGCCTGAAATAGCGCTTGCCGGGTTTGGGTAATACATCCCGATCCACCACCCGTTCGCGGTGCCAGATCCAGCCGGCCTCGGTGTGCTCGCCTTGCGGGTTAAAAGCTACACCATGGTATACTGGTCCCAATACCTGGCTCATGGCGTCTGCAAATTGTTCAGCGGAAAGCCGGCGGCGAGCAGGTCCTTTAAACTGGTAGCCATGGGCCAGCAAATCTTGCTCGGCTTTAACGGGCACCGACGCAAGCTGGTACGTGTCGGAGGTCATGATCTGCCTGATAAGATGCTTTAGATCTGCTTTGTTGCCGCGAAAGTCTGCTGCAATCCAGTCGAGTACATCCTGGCTCCATGGTGGGTTGTCCATGGCGTCTACGGGCATAACGATACCGCGGCCCAACAGGCGATCCCAGACGCGGTTGGTGATGGTCCGGTACAACCTGCCATTTGCCGGTTGTACAACAACCTCTGCAAGCTGGACCAGCCGCTCTTCAACAGACGATGCGTCTACTTCGCCGAGGCCAGGGTAGATAAACGCCGGCTTCGCCATGCGGCCCGTTGGTTTGTCACAACGAAAAACCTGCATGGTAGAATCTGAAAAAATGCTCGCAAACCCATAAGCCTGATCGAGCGTGAGGTTGCTTACAAAGCTGTTGTGACAAGAAGCACATTTCAGGTTTGTCCCGAGTAAAGACTGCGAGATATTTTGCGCAGCCTGCATCTGTACGCTCTGGCTGTTGTTAACAAAACCCCGCCACTGTATCCCACGGATGAATCCGCGAGATGCCGCATCGGGGTTTAGCAAGGCGCGTACCATCTGATTGTACGACCAGTTCTCTTGCAGGGCGGAGTAGAGCCATGTGGTGATTTGTTGCCGGCCTCCCGTGATGAAGCCAGTGCCGGAGTAATCATTGCGGAGTAGATCATTCCAAAAACTCAGCCAGTGCTGCGCGTATGCCTCATCACGATTGAGGAGTTCATCAACCAAACGGGTGCGTTTGTCTGGTTGGGTGTCGGCCATGAATGCGCTTATTTCATCGGGAGATGGTAGCAGACCGATGACATCCAGGTAGGCGCGCCGGATAAAGGTTGCATCTTCAACCCGATCGGGCCACCTGATGCGTGCTTGTTGAAAATACTGATCGACGAGTTTATCGATGGGATGTGTTATGGTGTTGGTTGTCGGAAGGCGTGGCTGGGTGAGCGCCATTTCTGCTTCCGGGAAAACTTTTAGCTCCGCATCTGCCCAGTGGGCACCCTGGTCAATCCAGAGGCTGATGAGAGCAATTTCCTCACTGCTGAGCCCTTTGCCTTTTTTTGGCATGGCTTCTTCGTGGTCACGCGGCAAATTGAGCCGGCGGATGATTTCACTGTTGCCGGCATCCCCGGCCACCAGAATGACACCGTTTTCTCCGCCCCGAAAAACATCTTCCTCATTATCAAGGATCAGTTCGCCTTCATGTTTCTCCGTGCTGTGGCATTTGTAACATTTGTGTGCAAAGAGGCCGCGTACTTCAAGGTTGAGCTGGTCGAGTTGTCCGGACGAAAGTTCCTCGTCGTTTACTGCCTGAAAAGCAGACAACAGTTCACCTGCTCTACTGTCAGGCTGATTCCATGGTAATACTTCTGTCAGGTATCCTGAACCATGGGTGAGACTCGCCCCAAAGTGTCCGGCAAGCGTAAGGCCAAGTACGCAGATCGCAAATGAAATCCTGTAAATTCGCCAGGCTTCGGGTTGTTGGGTGCGCGTTTCTTTTCGAAGTAAAACATAGGTGAAGCAGGCAAACACGGCTGTAACGATCCCACTCCATTTATGGAATTGCAACGTATTGCCCGTATAGCCGCCAGGCAAAGAGAGGAGCCAGCCCAGCACACTGGCTGCTACTGCTGTTCCCGCGCCAATAGCCACCATAGCGTAAATGCCGTCACGAAGTCCTTCACGAGTGCCGCGAAGAGCCAACAGTTCCAGCAGGAACGCGACAACGAGTAAACCAATAGGAAAATGAACGATCAGCGGATGAAGCCGGCCAAGCAGTTCCCAAATCCAGTACAGTGCTTCCATGGAGGAGTGGGGTTCGGTTTTTTGTACTGTTTATTAAGAAAGTTGATGGGTGAGAAAAGTGCAAGCAGGAAAAATTGCGTACAAAAAACGGGTTCAGAAATCGCTGTTATTTATAAACAGTCGTCTCTGAACCCGTTTTTGAATGTCGAACACCGAACAAGGAATTTTGAAAGTTGAAGTTTAGATTCCTTCAACCTTCAACCTTCAACCTTCAACCTTCAACCTGTTCTAGTTCTCTCTAATTTTAACGCTGCCGCCAGAGGTACGCAGGGTGAGGAGCGGGCCGCCACCGTTGATTTCGCCCTGGAGTTGGGTTTTCTTGACTGTCCCGCGAACGGCTACAGCAAAGTCGGTGCTCACCGAACCCCCTGAAGCTTTGGCATCGAGGTCAGCGCGGACGTCGTCGTCCAGGTGGATTGTTACGGAGCCACCGGAGGTTTGCAGGCGCATATCTTCTTTGGGCTGGCCGAGAATTTCTGCTTCGATACTGCCGCCGGAAGTTTTCGCGTTTACAGCGCCGGCAATTTCGCGCAGGCGGATGGTGCCGCCGGAGGTATGGGCGTCTACCGTTCCATCTACATCGGCGATGCTAATGCTGCCGCCTGATGTTTTGGCATCAATGGCTCCGTCTGCGCCGTCAATGTTGATGCTGCCGCCAGAGGTATGCAAATCCGCAACAAAACCCAGGCCGCGTCCCTGAATGGAGCCGCCGCTGGTACGTGCTGTTACGCTGCCAGCCAGGTCACGCAATTGGATAGAGCCGCCAGAGGTTTTCAGGTTTACATCGCCGGCGATATTTTCTGCATGGATGCTGCCGCCAGATGTTTTGAGGTCGACTTCTACATCTTCGGGTACGAGAATCTCATAATGCACTTTCAGGCTTTTGCGCCAGTTGATGCGTCCGCGAGGTTTGTCGTATTCTCCAATGATTTCCAGGCCCCTGCCTCGTTCGTCAAAAGAGATTTCGTAACGATCAAATAGTTTTTCAGCTTCGTTACGGCTTACGTTGTTTACACCTTTGATGATGTTGACAACAACTTCGCTGCCTTTGCTCCCTTCAACAACAACAGAACCCATATCTGCATCGAGGGTGATCAGGCTTCCATTGGCTACATCAAAGCGTTTGGAGGTAACTTCGTCGTGGTCGTAGTTTTGTGCAAAGGTCGTGGTTGGTACAGCAAGGAGGAGGCCGGCAAATACCAGCAACTGTACCATTTGACGTACGTGTCTCATGGGAATAAGGGATTATAATGGTTGGTATGGCATATCAGACGGGTTCCGGAAGTTGTTTGTTACAGCCTCGGATTTAGTGGAGTTGATGGTTGTTGTCACAATACCCTGAAATGAAAATACCCTGAAATGAAAATACCCTGAAATGAAAATACCCTGAAATGAAAATGCAGCACACCGCTGCTTTCGCGCGGTGTGCTGCATGACAGTGTTGTACTAAACGAACGAGGATTAAACTTCCCAGCCTTTTCTGTAGTTGCGCTTCAGTAAGGCATTGGCTTCGGGGACGTTGGTAATCTTCATGTTCTCGTGGTCCCATTCGAGTCGCTTGCCGGTCTGGATTGCAACCGTAGCCAGGCAGGTAGCCTCAGCAAGATCTTGCACATTGATGAAACTGCCGCGCGATTGCCGTCCTTCTTTGATCGCATTCATGTACTCGTCTGTGGCGCCAACCACATCTTTTCCATCTCGGAGCTTCGGCATAGAACCTTCGAGCGCCTTCATGCGGCCTTCCGGCAATAGCTTGAATCGCCGGCCATGGAAGTCGCCCAGAATGGCGCCGTATTCTCCGATATAGAGCATGCCTTCGTCGGCGAGCTCCTCATTCGATCCCAGCATACTTGCCGGAATAAAGGGCTTCATGCCGCCATCATACCAGTAAATATCCATGTCGGCATGTTTGAGATGTACCGTGCTCGCATTCGGGAAGGCTACTTCGGAGCGCCGCCATTGTGACTGGTTACCTACAATCACAGCGCTGGTAGAGACATTGGCCTGCACGCTCATAACCGGACCGGGGTTCAAGATCCGGTAGGTGCGCCACAGGCTGTAATTACCCATATCCCCAAAACAACCGCTACCAAAGTCGAACCAGCCGCGGAAGAGGGCGTGGGTGTAGTCGAGATGGTAGGGCCGGTCGGGTACCGGGCCGAGCCAGAGGTCCCAGTTCATGCCTCTGGGTACCTTCATTTTTTCTGTTGGGTTTTCCATCCATCCCTGCGGCCAAATCGGGCGATTAGACCAGTTGTGGACTTCTGTAACCTTGCCAATGACACCAGACTGAATCCATTCTTTGAGCTGATGGTGCTCCGGATCATTGATCCATGCCATTAAATGTGTGGTCACACCGGTTTCTTTCGCTGTATTGACCGATTGGCGAACCTCGTGCATCGTGTTAGCGAGGGATTTATGCGCTACCACATGTTTGCCGGCTTTCATTGAGGCAATATTGATAACCCCGTGCAAATGCTCTGGCGTCATGTCGATGACAAGATCTATGTCATTGTCTTCAGCCAGCATTTCCCGATAGTCTTCATAAGTTTTCAGCCCTTTGTAATCACCGATGCCACGGATGTTGGCGTAGTACGACTCAATCAACTCTTTGCCTGCTTCACGGCCGGCCCGGATTCCGTTCTTTGAGCCCCATCTGGGGTTTTTGATAAATTTGCGGACCTGGTCTCGCGTGTAATGCGGCCCCCAATCACGATAGTCGTCGCTATCTTTGTTGGGGTCACAGACTGCTGCAAGATGGAGGTCTTCACGCGGTAGCCAGTCACTCATAAGCTGGCGTAGCGCCTGGCATCCTGAGCCAACAAGGGCTGCGTTTATTTTGTCACTTGGGGCGACGAAGCCCGGCCCGCCTAGGACTTTGCGGGGTAATACGGTAATGGTGGATGCCGCGGCGGCAGTGCCGAGAAACTGCCGGCGGTTGATGTTTTTGTTGGTAGGCATAGCGATTCTTTTTGCCGTTTTGGTGGATTACGTGCTTTTGAGCGGTATACCTACAGTTTACTAATTTTTATTTGAGGATTCACCCCTCATCGATATCTCGTGTTTTTTTGGCAATTTTAGTGTTCGAATTCGAACATTATCTGTATTGCTACCGTACAGCGAAAAGGGTGAAAATTGGGCTGTATGTGGCTTTTTTCCTGTTTTAAGGCCGATTTTAGCTACTGGCACATATATTGAAAGTCCGAGTGATGTATGCTGCCACACACGGTCCAAGTCGAGAGTCCCATGCTGAAAAACTATTTCAAAATCGCCATTCGCACGCTGGTCAAACACCGTGGCTACGCATTGATCAACATCCTTGGGCTGGCCATCGGCCTGACATGCTTTATTCTTATAAGCCTGTTGGTCCGCTTTGAGTTGAGCTACGATGGTTTTCACGATAAGTCTGATCAGATTTACCGCATCGTTCGGGACATTCCGGGTAAAGATTTCCTGGGCAGCAATCTGTGGACTGCTTCGCCGGCACCCCTGGATGCTGCACTGGTTGAGGAGTTTCCAGAGGTTGAATCCGCAACCAAACTCTCTAAAGCCAGCGCGCTGATTCAAAAAGACCAGGCCGGCTTTTTTGAAAACGGCATTTTTACCACCAACACATTTTTTGATGTTTTTACATTCCCGCTGGTTCATGGGGATGCTACATCCGCACTCCGCGACCCAGGTGCAATAGTACTCACCCGGTCGCTTGCTGAAAAACATTTTGGCGATGCCAATCCTGTTGGGCAAACGCTCCTGGTATCGCTGGATGGTGAACACTTTAATGGCATTAACGCCATGACCGTAACTGGTGTGGTAGAGGATGTGCCAGCCAATAGCCATTTTACGTTTAGCTTTTTGGTGCCCGTGTCGAGTTCTCGTGAAAACGTGAACTACATCGATCGCTGGGACAGCAACAGTTATCTAACCTACCTGACACTCGCAAAAGGACAGGGTCCTGATGCCCTGACGGAGAAGTTGGGCGTAATCAATACCAAACACGTCCTGCAGGAACGGTACTACCAGGAGAATCCGGACAAAATTGAACAGTTCCTTTTGCAACCACTTGGTGATATTCACCTCTATTCCGATGTAAACGGTGAGTTTAGTGTAGGGGGGGATGGCAGGTACGTTTTCCTGTTTTCTTTCATTGCCCTAATGATTTTGTTGATTGCCTGTATTAACTACATCAATCTGGCAACTGCCCGCGCCTCTACGCGGGCCATGGAAGTTGGCGTTCGTAAAGTGATGGGCGCCCAGAAGCGGCAGTTGATTGGACAATTTATGAGCGAGGCCCTTGTGCCGGCGCTTATCGCATTGGCGATAGCCATCCAGCTTGTTGTGGTTCTGCTCCCCACTTTTGGTGAATTGACAGCGCGCGCGTTGACGCTCGACGTGACCAACAACAGCCTGTTTTTGTTTACGCTGGTGCTTATCGGCTTATGTGTGGGGATTCTGGCCGGCAGTTACCCTGCCCTGATGATGTCCCGATTTAGTTCAGTCGGTATGATGAAAGGCATATTGAAAAACCGGAAAAGCAAAACTGATCTGCGTAATGCGCTTGTTGTTGTGCAGTTTACGATTAGCATTATGCTCATTATCGGCACCGTGGTCATCCAGCGGCAGCTGCATTATATGCAAAATGCCCAAATTGGGGTAGACCGTGAGCAGGTGGTTGTTATTGAGATTAAAGATCGTGAACTATACCGGCAATATGAGCCGCTGAAGGAGACGTTGGAGCGCTTTCCACATATTCGGGCGGTTACAGCGGCTCAGACAAATCCTACTTCCATCGATGCCGCAACCCTGGTGCAGAATGAATATGTGCCGGCTGAAGAAGGTGTTATGGTATATCGGTCTGCCATTCAACCCGGATACATTGATCTGTTTGGTATCGAGATGCTCGAGGGGCGGACCTTTGATGCGGCGCGCGCAACAGATGAAGCATCAGCCTTGATCATCAATGAGACGATGATGCACCAACTTGGATGGGAAACGGCAATCGGAAAGTATTTACCGTTCAGGGGGCGCGAAGAAATTGTGGGCGTGATGAAAGATTTTAATTTCCATTCATTCCGGCAGCAGGTCGCGCCCCTGGTGCTGTATCTGGAAACGGACTGGTGGTTTCCTTATCAGAAAATGTTTGTAAAAGCCGGCACCCAGAACATGCCGGAAACCATCGCTTTCTTGCAGGAGACCATGGCGGCGTTCTCGCCGGCTTATCCCTTCGACTATTATTTTCTCGACGATGCCTATAACCAGCTCTACCAGACGGAAACGCGCCTGGGCAAGCTGCTCAATTACTTTACCGTTCTGGCGCTGTGTATAGCGTTTATGGGCTTGCTGGGGCTGGCTACATTTACTGTGCAGCAACGCACCAAGGAAATTGGCGTCCGTAAAGTGCTTGGTGCTTCTCTGATAGATATTTTGTTGATGCTCTCTCAAGATTTTACCCGGTTGGTTGTTGTGGCGTTTGTGCTTGCTGCGCCGGTAGGGTACTTCGTGCTGCGGGGATGGCTGGATGGCTTTGCCTACCGTATCCCGCTTGGGGTTGGCACGTTTGTGTTGGCCGGCCTATCTGTCCTGGTGTTGACCTGGCTCACGGTTGGTTACCAGTCACTGAGCGCTGCACTCGCTAACCCTGTTTCCAGCCTCCGCCATGATTAGACGGCGAAGGCTCGAGTACCAGGAATTAGAAATGCGGGTGCGCGTTTGCCACCTGATCCAGCGGCGTTATGGGCTGTTCGACACGCCAGTGTTCTGCGATTTTCCCCTCGTCCATTCTGAACCAATCAAACGCTACCCGTTCAGGGGTACCAAACTGATGGGTATGTGCCAAAACCAGATCACCCGATCCAATAACCCGCTTGGCATCGTGTAACATACGCCCCCCATTTTTTTGTTCGATATGATCCTGGAGGACGGCCAGGCTCGATAGCGGCCCCTCTGATTCATGGTGATACACATAATTGGGGTGGACGAGTGAGGGCAGCAGATCAAGCCGGCCGCGGTTGAGCACATGGTCCAGGAATCGGTGTACCGTTTGTTTGTTTTGCATAACGGTGGGTTTGGTAACGGCAATTTCTCCATCGCCATCGCCAGCAGTTGCGGCGTCTACCTGCGCTTGGGGCATGGGATGCAGCGCGTCCCAGTGCTCCTGTATTTTCCCATCCTCGATACGCCACATGTCTACACAAAGCAAGGGATGCTCTCCCAGCGGGTTTGGAGCCGTATAGTAGCCGTGGTAGACCACAATATCATCATCCGCGATCCACCTGATTGGTTTGTATGCAAAATCAAAGGCAAGCATTTCTTTGATGTGTTTAATGCCGTCCTGCGCCCATGGGTTGTGTTGGATGAAATCAATTGCGAAAGAAGTTTCAACCACCACTTCGTTTTTTGTCTTGAGGATAGCGTCCATGCCGTCCCATACCAATTGCAGGTTTTGCTTTTCGGTGCTGCTTAAAGCCATGTTTTTTCCTTGTCTAACTTTAGTATGTGGGGTAAGACAAGGTATTTTTTAAAGAGTGATTATATCAACTAGTCATGCTTATTTGATCTAGTCATAAAATGTAGACTTTTGAGTTTTTAGGTGCTATTGGAATGAGAAAAAATTGTTGGCAGACACGAATGTTGCAGTGTTAACCTTTACACCACGCGTCATGTCCAACTCGATTGGGCATCCACCGTCAACTATTCGCTAGTATCAGGGCTGATGTTATCGTATGCCAGTAGCGTGACTGCCTGCAGTATTGCGCACACGCCCCCAACCGTCATGCCCAACTTGATTGGGCATCCACCGTCAACTATTCGCTAGTATCAGGGCTGATGTTATCGTATGCCAGTAACGTCACTGCCTGCAGTATCGCGCGCACGCCCCCAACCGTCATGCCCAACTTGATTGGGCATCCACCGTCAACTATTCGCTAGTATCAGGGCTGATGTTATCGTATGCCAGTAACGTCACTGCCTATAGTATTGCGCACACGACCCCAACCGTCATGCCCAACTCGATTGGGCATCCACCGTCTACCATCCGCAGATATCGACATACAAATCTTTCCACTGAGGATTCTGCTTTTCAATCAGTGCAATTTTCCATGACCTATTCCACTTTTTCAACTGCCGCTCGCGAGCGATAGCATCCAGAATGCGGTCGTAAGTTTCAAGGTATACCAGTCGGTGAAGGCTGTATCTGCAGGTGAAGCTTTTCTCCGTCATTGACCGATGTTCACCCATTCTTCTGATGATGTTATTGCTGACACCTGTGTAAAGTGTGCCGTGTCGTTTGTTGGTCAGTATGTAAACGTAACCTGTTTTCATGATTACTCAACGATGGCAATTGGTATATAGGCCTTGGTTGATAGACGTTTTTTTGGCGATTAGCATACCTGTGGATGCCCAATCGAGTTGGGCATGACGATGGGGACGCCGGGGCGCGGTAGAGTGGTGTATAGGCCTTGGTTGATAGACGTTTTTTTGGCGATTAGCATACCTGTGGATACCCAATCGAGTTGGGCATGACGATGGGGACGTTGAGGCGTGGTAGAGTGGTGTACAGGTTTTGGGTGAAAGACGTTTTTTGGCGATTAGCATACCTGTGGATGCCCAATCGAGTTGGGCATGACGGTGGGGGGATGGCGGGAGAGATGCCAGATGGTGCTTGTAACGTGTGGATGCCGGCGGGGCACAAATCTTTGCCGGGTTCGTCGAACGAAAAAAAGCACATTTTGTAGCAATGGCACTGACTCAGGAAGAATTACAACGCTACAGCCGGCATATCATTTTGCCGAACGTTGGCCTGGAAGGGCAGGAGAAACTAAAAGCGGCCGCTGTTTTATTGGTGGGCGCAGGGGGGCTTGGCTCTCCGTTGGCGATGTATCTGGCTGCTGCCGGTGTAGGTCGCCTCGGGTTGGTTGATTTTGATGTGGTGGATGTCTCTAACCTCCAGCGGCAAGTAATGCATGGCACCAGCGACGTTGGCCGGCTCAAATTGGATTCTGCCATCGAACGATTAACCGAAATCAATCCACTGATTCAAATTGATCGCCACGAAGTAGCACTTACAAGTGCAAATGCACTGGAAATTATAGCCGATTACAATCTTGTAGCTGATGGGACCGACAATTTCCCTACCCGCTACCTCGTAAACGATGCCTGTATCCTTGCCGGCAAGTTAAATGTCTATGCGTCGATCTTTCGATTTGAAGGGCAGGTCTCTGTGTTTGGTGCGCCAGCGGGGCCATGTTACCGGTGTATTTACCCCGAACCTCCGCCACCAGGATTGGTGCCGTCGTGCGCGGAGGGCGGGGTGTTAGGTGTTTTACCGGGTATGGTAGGCACCATGCAGGCAACTGAAGTCATCAAATTGATTCTTGGTGTCGGAGAGCCGCTGATTGGCCGGCTTATGCTGGCTGATACCCTTACGATGCAATTCAGAGAGTGGAAGGTGCCTCGCGATCCTGATTGCCCTGTGTGCGGCGACACCCCAACGCAGACCACGCTGATCGACTATGATGCGTTTTGTGGTATCGGCGGTGCTGATGATCCGCTGGCAACCGACGAAATAACGGTTACAAGATTTAATCAACGCCGGGTAGCAGGTACTGCACCGGTACTGCTGGATGTGCGTCAGCCTTTTGAACTTGAGATTGCTACGTTGGGTGCTGATAAATCAATTCCCCTTGATGAACTCCCAGGCCGCATTGACGAATTGCGCGCGTTTCAGCACGCTGAACTGGTTGTTCACTGCAAATCTGGGGGACGGTCTGCTAAAGCGGTACATCTGTTGAAAGACGCCGGCTTTACGCGGGTCGTCAATCTTAAAGGCGGCACCCTGGCCTGGAGCGATGACGTTGATCCGGCGGTGCCAAAATATTAGGTGCGTAGCAGCTTTTTGCTAGTTGTTTTTGTTGATCAGGTGCTCGCCTACACGTAGGGCTTGCGCTGCAATCGTTAGGGCCGGATTCATAGCAGCTGAGGAGGGGAAAAAGGAGCTGTCTACGACGTACAGGTTGTCGAGATCGTAGGCTTTGCAGTATTCATCAAGTACTGCCGTGCCCGGGTTTTTGCCTGCGCGGATGGTGCCACACTGGTGCGAGTTGGTTGCTATGCCCATCGGTTCAATAAATACAAACGGATAGCCGGCATCTTTCATCATTTGGCTTGCCAGTTCACACAACTTGCGATGCGAAGTCACATTGTTAGCCTGCCAGTGTACCTGAATTTTACCGGAATTGGTGAGTGAAATCCTGTTCTCTGAAACCGGCAAATCTTCAGACATCACCCACCAGTCTACGCTGCGGCTTGTCATGGCTTTCAAGATGGGGCGGGGCACGTAGCGGCGAGCGGCGGCCACCATGGGCGCCTGAACCTTCCCCAGCAACTGGAGATTCCCGAGGGGATAAGGCCAGTCGGGTCCGCTGAGATAGAAATCGTTTACAGCCAGCGTCTTCTGAAAGACAACGTTGTTGCGCCTCATCGGGTCGACAGCAACCATGCCCGAGTTGTTGTGCACCATGTAATTGCGCCCAACCTGATCAGATGCATTTGCAAGGCCAAGCGGGTGTTTGTCGTTGGCTGATCGCAGCAACAAAGCTGCGCTGTTAACGGCACCGCAAGCAACGACAAAGGTGCCGGCTTGAATCTCCTCCGTTCGCCCATCACGGTCGATTTCTAATCCGGTCACTTTTTTGCCAGATGGGTCGGTAAGCAACCGGCGGGCATAGGTGTTGGCCATCAGGGCTACATCTTTGCTTTGTAATGCTGGCCGCACACAACAAATGTCTGTATCGCTTTTTGCGTGAACCATGCAAGGGAATCCATCACAGGTCTTGCAGCGAATACATGTGCCGCCTTTTCGCAGGTCAATGCCCATCGGGTAATGGAAGGGATGCAGTCCTTGCTCGCGTAACCGGTCGGCGAGGTCTGCTATGTAGGGTTCGTGAGGTACGGGGGGATATGGGTAGGGATTGTTTCGGGGCGGGTCTGTTGGATCGTCGTTGGCCAGGCCATGAACCCGGTAGATTTCTTCTGCTTTATCGTAATATGGTGCGAGGGTGTCGTAGCTGAACGGCCACGCCGGCGAGATGCCGCCTTCGTGCTCCAGGACGTCAAAATCTTCTTTGCGAAATCGAGGCAACGCTGCACCATACATTTTGGTGTTGCCGCCAACGTAGTAGTGTACGCCGGGCTTGAAAGCCGTGCCTGCCGTGTCGTACCACAGCTCTTTTGGCTTATAACGGCTTTTGAAGTAGGCTTCCTGCGGATCCCAGTTTTGAGGCTCCTGGGGCAAGTAGTCGCCGCGTTCGATGAGTAAAACCGAGGCGCCGGCATCTTTTAGCGCATAGGCAAGGGTACCGCCGCCGGCGCCGGTACCAATAATCACAAAGTCAAAGTAGGAAGCCATGGTATGCAGGTGGGCAGAAGAGGAGGATCTCGGAATATGCAACTTTACCGGTGGATTTTCAATACCGGTGTTTTGGTCGCTACCTAGCTGTAACAACAGGGAAACACCTGTAACTTACGAGCGTGTAGCGGTATAAAATTGCCAACGCTTCAATCTTGGAAGTAGATCGTACCCTTTTCTACTGCCGGCCCTTAAATCAACGACACCACCTTATCATGCAAAAGGCTGCCAAACCCACCTGCAAATGTGGACACGATCGGGATAATTTCTGGGTGTCACCCAAAGCGCAGTATCCTACGTGGAATTTTCTGATGGGCATTTTTATGGGACTGAGCATGGGCCTGCCGCGAAGCGTGAAATTTGTCTGTCGGCAATGTGATGCCGTTGTCGAAGAGAGCAAAGATCCAGATACCATCAAGCGATTCAGTCAGCGCTAGGCTAAACCTCAACTGTGCAGTTTTAATTCCCTGCCCTCACACCAGCAAGCCTTTCACCTTTCGCCAAATTCTTCTGCCTGGTGAGTTTGTAAGGACTAATCTTATACCACCACCACTTGCTCCATCACCTGGTCCGGTTGCACTATTTTTGTCAGCACATTAGCAAAATGTGCCATCAGGCATTAAATTCTGCAATCGAAGACATCAATAGATGTTGTTGACACCCACTCAACCACCCATTTATCTGGAGGTAGACAGTCCATGAGCGAAGCGAAATCCGCTATTGGCGGCTTGAAGTACTGGCAGTTTTTTATTCTTCTCCTTGTACTTTCTGTTGTCAGCGTCTGGTATACCTTTAACTATGCCATCGAATTCTCTGCATTTGCCGTCGCGTTTGCCAAAGTATTCATTGCGCTTTTCCTCTTTTATCTCTTCGACTTGCTGGTGCTCAAAGATATAGACACCGTCGATGAAATTATCAAACAGAAAAACCTGCCACTAAGCATTTTCTTTTTGGGATATGCGATCATTATTGCTGCCTGCGTTGCTACTGCTTAGCAGCGGGTGTACACAAGAGGAGCCAGGCTTTCATTCAGTAAATCAAGATCCGGACCTGAGTGTTGTGTCTTCATTTGCCAACCTGCCCGATGAGATTGGCGGGTTGCCAGATACACTGCACGTGGGCGCTTCTTTTCTGGAGCCGCCACCGGAGCCTCCATTGCCTCTCATGCACCTTGATTCCTCAAGGGTTTATGTTGGTGTAGTTGAGGATCCGAAAGATTCCAATCGCGGCGAAGCAGTTGAGAAATTTCTTGCGGCTGTTGGATTGAAGCCGTTTCAGGATGAAGAGGGCGAATGGAAGAGTTTCCCTTATTGCGCAGCCTTTGTGTCTTTTTGTCTGGATGAAGCCGGCGATGTGGCATTACCACTTGTCCGTTCAGCCGGCGCCCGCAAGTTTATCACGGGTAACAGCATCCGGGCAAATGAAGTGCAGCGCGGCACAGTGCCTATTGCACCCGGCACCCTGGTTATTTGGAAAGCAAAGCGCGACCCAACGGATACAAGGGGACATATCGGGCTCGTAGTTGAGTGGAATGGGCAAGAAGGCATTACTATTGAAGGCAATACCGGGCCTGGCGATGAAGGGGACCAGCGCGATGGCGGTGGTGTGTACCAGCGGAAGCGGCTTCTCAGTCCGGGCAGTGCGTTTCGCATAACAGATTTTACCCCGGTTGTGTATAAAAAATAGTGATAATCACTTGCTTCAATCAAACACACATAGTTGTCCAGTACGTGTTGCGGCACCTGGTTTTTGCCACGTGTTTTGCGAGGTTGTTGCATGAATAGCAAATATTTACATCTCATTGCCTTGATCGTGGCTGTGTTTTTTGCCGGCATCTTCATGCGCGGTGAGCGTGCCCGTAAAAAGCAGATCAAACGCGAACTGTCTGCCATCGAGCAGCGTCAAGATGAAATCAATGCGATTGTAGCGGACATTGTGCGGGTCACAGCCGAGAAAGACAGTTTGCTAAAATTGCAGATTGCTTTGGCCAAGGAAGAAGTCAGCAAACTGAATCGAGAAGAAGCACTGCCTCGCAACCGTATTGATTCTCTGGGCCAGGAAATTGATCGCGTAAATGCCCTGCTTGCTTCACTAGGGCAGGCCATCAACGATGTGCCCGATTTTATCATCGACGCAGATAGTATGCACGCGGTCGGGCTGGATCCAGATATTACTGCCGCAGACTCGATTGCGTTTAATCCTATCCGCACGTTTGTTGGCCGGCCTTTGCTGGCTGTCACCCCAACGCCCGCAACTACAGCTGATGCATCCCGTGGGCCGGCTTTTCTGGGCGTTGCGCGGATGTTTGCAGAGCGAGGTGTGCAAGAAGTGCCGCCAGGGTCAAACCGCGGTCCGGATGTAGAAAAGTTTTTGGCGGCTGTAGATCTCTTTCCCTCAAAGGACCGCTTTGGCAAATGGCATAGTTTCCCATACTGCGCAGCTTTTGTATCGTATTGCCTCGATGAAGCCGGCGATGTGGCGTTGCCCCTTGTTCGTTCAGCCGGCGCCCGCAAGTTTATTACCCGGAATAGCATTGAGTCTCGTATTGTGCTGCGGGGTGGGACACGCATTGAGCCCGGTACGTTGGTCATCTGGGCGCGGAATGCACGCGACCCCCGCGATCCATCCGGACATATTGGCTTTGTAATAGACTGGGAAGGGCAGGCCGGCACAACCGTTGAAGCCAATACCACATCGGGCAAGCAAGGCAGTCAAAGGGAGGGAGACGGGGTCTATTTTCGCAAGCGCATGCTGAGCCCAGGCAGCGCATTTCGTATTACTCATTTTACACCTGTTCGCCTGAAATAAGATGATCAACACCGTTGTTACTACCGCGTTGGCGCATCCTAATTATCTGAGCCTGGGTGCCCTCATTGTGTCTGTTTTTTTTGCCGGCAGTTTTTTGCAGGGAGAACGGGTACGGAAACAGGAAGTAAAGGAGCAGCTTCGTGAAATTCAGAAGCTGGCTGACCAGTCTATGGCCAGGGTCGACCAGGTTCAAGCCACGCTGGCTGCTGAAGATGCCCGGTTAGTGGCAGAAATCAGTGAGGCCTACACAGCATTGGCCGCATTGAACGAGAAGGAGCGTGTACAACGCCTGGCGCTCGAAGAGACTGCGCGGAGAAACCAGCAGTTGGCAAACCGCCGGCAACAAAACCGGCAGCAGGTAAACGAAAGCTCTGGCTTCATCATTGACAACTAGGCAGGTGCCTGATGAATAACAATTACATCAGTTTAATAGCGATGCTGGTTGCGGTGTTCTTCTCCGGCGTTTATCTCCGGGGAGAGGCTGCGAGGAAGCAAGATGTAAAACGTGAACTTGATCTGATTCGTGAGCAGCAGGAGCAAATCATTAACCGGGTTGATGAAATCAATCGCGTTACAGCAGAACGAGATGCACTGCTGCTCAGTCGCATTGACAGCGCGCGGACCTACATCGATTTGCTTAATGCGGAAGAAGCGCACACCGCGGCAAAAATTGCGGGGTATGGTGACAATATCCAAGCTTTGCAAACGGGTATCGATAAAAGCCTCGCAGACATTGCCCTTTCTGAAGGTTTAGCTGTAACTAATGCGCCTGTTGAGGTGCCTGCAAGTGAGCAGTGAATGCTCATCCTGCACCCGATTTTAATGACAATATCCTGGAATTAACACATGAAAACGATAAAGCAAACGGCCACCCTGATCATAGCAGGATTACTGTTATTCCCTTTTGTCGGGACCGCTGTACTTGCCCAGGAGACCGGTGCTACCACATTTCTCCGCAAAGTGGAGTCGTTCAATACGCAGAATAACGACACGGTGACGTTTGAATACATTGAGGTCCCGGACCGGGCCAGCCTTGCAGCATTGGCCGGCCGGCTAACAAATCCCAATAACTACCCCCTGGTCGTTCTCAAAAAAGATGTGTTTGGGCCGGGCGTGAAAATTGTCAAAACGCTCGACTTGCAAATCCTCAATTATGAACTGCGGGACCAGCAGTGGCAGGTACTGGATTCTAACCACGTAGAAAAGTTTAAGCGCCTGGAAGAAATTGCAGCGCTGCAAGAACAGCGTGTGGCCGTTTTTGATTCTGCCAATGTGCAGCTACGGGAGCAAATCACCCAGCTCAATGACCAGTTGGATGCTTCTGTGGACCTGACAAGGAAAACCATTCGCGCGCGCCAGATCAAAAACATTTGGATCGGTGCCCTTGGAGGTGCTGTTGGGTTTACCGTTGGGGTGCTCATCTCTGCTTTAGCCAACTAAGCTATTTGCTGCCTCTACGAATCTGTTCGGGTTAATCGAGAAGCACTTCAAATGCCTGTGGCACCACTGGCACAGTTGGTAATGGTTTTTTGGGAATAAACACTTATCATTAATTGATACGTGTTTTTAATAGGCTTTAACCCGAAAACCATGTTGCTCCGAAAAGCTTTGTTTTCAGTGCTTGCGCTGATGCTGTTTGTACCCTATGCACACGCCCAAAAAATCCAGGGCATGGAAGCCGCAACCGGCCTTGGCTTTGGGGGCGCGTTGGCCGTCTCCGAGACTGATATTTTTGTAGGATCTGCGCCAATTGGCTGGCCCCGGGGTGATGAGCCGGCCGGTACGGTTTATCACTACACCCGAGGTGCCGAAGGGGAATGGGTTGAGACAGCTCGCATCCAGGCAAGTGATGCCAGCGTTGGTGATTTTTACGGCCGCTCGCTGGCAACAGACGGACAAATGCTCGTTGTAGGCGCGCCAGGCGCTGCAACGGCCTATGTCTATGAAAAGCAGGCGGACGGCAACTGGCAGGAAACCGGCATGGTCAAACCTGATGGGATGAAGTCGCAAATGGAGTTTGGTGGCACTGCCGCCCGTGGTGGCTACCGGACACGCGCTGTTGCTTTTGATGGTGACCGCATTGTGGTATCAGCTTTCAGAAAACAGGCGCTTGGTTTACGCACGTCGCCGAGAAATGAAAATGCTGAGTCGGGCCAGGTTTTTGTCTTTAAGAAAACGGCTGACGGTTGGCAGCAGGAGACCATGTTTGCTCCCGACGAAAGTACACCCGATGGCTATGGCTACGGTGTTGCCATGCAAGCGAACCACATTTTTGTAGGTGCTCCCGGAGCAGCTGAAAGCAAAGGAATGGTTTACAGCTATACACTGGATGCCGAAACAGGTGAGTGGGATCGTAGCGCTGTTGCTCCAGGGCAAGAGCTGGCACAAAACACTTACTTTGGCGCAGATCTGGCTGTTCAGGGTGAAGAGTTGTTTATCAGTGCGCCCCGTCACAACCAGACCGGTGTTGTTTTTGGATTTATGCAAGACACCGAAGGTAACTGGCGCGTTGCAGGCCAGTTGAATGCTTTTGAACAGCGCACCCGAAGCCGTGGTAACTTTGGCCGGCAAATTGCTGTTTCTGACCATACCCTGATCGCTTCCAGCACCCAGGGAAGCGTGTATGCCTTTCAGCGCGGTAGCGATGGTGGATGGGTTGCCATGCACAGCATTCAGCCGCAAGATGAGCGAAGCGCCCCTGCCTTTGGTATTGGTGTTGGCGTACACAACAATGTAGCTGTTGTCGGCTCGCCACGAGCAGACTATGAAGAAGGCCTCGCAACTGTGTTTGAATCAACTGACATGGGGGCCTGGGAAGCAACAGCTTCTCTGATTAGTGAAGTTGCGCATCTCGCTTCGGTCAAAGGCGGCAAAGTGCTCTGTGAAGACGGCGCTGCAAGCCATTTTGATTGCGAGAAAGTAGACATGATTTCATTCATGTCTCGCAGCGAAATCTCACCCAATCGTGGGTCAAAAATGACAGATATCTGGGGCTGGGAAGATCCAGAAACGGGTGCAGAGTACGTGCTGCAGGGCCGCGAAGACGGCGTCGCCTTTATCGACATCAGAGATCCTTATAATCCAGTTTATGTCGGACAGATGATGAAAACTGAAGGATCGCCTGGTAGCGGTTGGCGCGATGTGAAGGTTTACAAAGACCACGCGTTTGTGGTGGCTGATGGCGCCGGCGAACATGGCGTGCAAATTTTTGACCTTCGCCAGCTACGCGACGTACCAGCTGGTGAGATGCCTAAAGACTTTGAGCAAACAGCCCACTATGATGGCGTGCACAGTACGCACAACATCGTGATTAACGAAGAGACGGGTTTTGCTTATGCCGTGGGTAACCGCGCCGGCGGTACCGTCTGCGGTGGACAACTGCACATGATCAATGTACAGGATCCTGTCAACCCAACTTTTGCCGGCTGCTTCAGCCACCAGGGTGCCGGCGGCACACACGACGCCCAGTGTGTGGTTTATCGCGGCCCAGATTCCGAATTCCAGGGCAAAGAAGTATGCCTGAATTCAAATGGCGGTTCGTTCATTATTGCAGATGTGTCGGACAAAAAGAACCCTTCAACGATTTCGCATACAACGTATCCGAATTTGGCTTACACCCACCAGGGATGGTTGACCGAAGATCAGCGATATTTCTACATGAACGATGAATTGGACGAAATGAACGGTTCTGTTGAACAGACGCGCACGTTGATTTGGGATGTAAGCGAACTGGGAGACCCCGTTCTGGTGAAGGAGTTCATGCTTGATTCAAAAGCAAGTGATCACAACCTGTACATTAAGGGTGATTTGCTGTACGAATCAAACTACCAGGCTGGATTAAGAATCCTGGATATTTCTGATCCAGAAAACCCTGTTGAAGTTGCACACTTTGACACGGTGCCCTTCGGCGAAGATGAAGCCGGCTTTGGCGGTTCATGGAGTAACTACCCCTACTTCAAAAGCGGCATCATCGCCGTGAGCAGCCGCGGTGAAGGGATGTTCTTGTTGAAAAAGCAGGAAGTGGATTTGTAGGAATGCCGAATTTCGAGTGTCGAATGCCGAGTGATACCCATCGCTCGGCATTTGATGTTTTGGGGCTGTGGTGCGAATATCGAACACCGATCAAGGAATGTTGAAAGTGTGGTAACACTTTCTTCATTCTTTATTGCACGATCACTTGAAGCAACTGTGAGCCTTGTCGGAGTAGGTAGAGTCCTGGCGCATATTTAGAAACGTCTAACCTGTGGATGCCTGGATTAACTACTTCTAGGTTATCGATTTGTCTGCCAAGGGCATCAAAAACCTCAATAACCCCAGGCATTGAGGTTTGCACTACAAGCGCTGAACTGACAGGGTTGGGATATGCGTTCAGAAGTAATTGGGGTTTGTGTGCGGGCTCTTGATCAATACTTACGCGAATGATTTCATCAATCCGCGTCACATTGCCATACACAAGGTTGCCAACTATTGCCCCGATGAGTCCATTGGCTTCTCCTATTTTATAGATATATTTCCATATCAACAGCTCGTTTGGTGTATTCTGAGCTGTAATTTGCCAATGTGTTGAATCTTGAGGGTTGCCATTTGGGTTCTCAATAACATTGATAACGATATTACCTTGCCCCAATGCATACTGAAGAGTATCTCTTTTATGGGTTATGGTATCCAGGAAAATAGACTCAGGGTAAGTAGCTGCGATTGTATCTATTTTCGCTACGCCTGGTTTAATGCTTCGTGTTAGATAATGATCATCTGTGAAGCGATACCAAAACTCATGGGATGGACAAAATTGTGGTGCAGGGTCACATTCTACATTTTGTATGGCCACCCAGCTTAAGTTATCAATTAAAGTATCCTTGGTTGCTTGCTTGATGTCATCAACAAGGAAGCCGCCACCGATATCGTACTGATAGTGCCAGTAATTCCCAACTTCAAGTGGAAACCAACTTTCAGGATTTACTGAATGCTCTTCCTGGATAATCCGTTCACCGTACGTCATGTCTCCAATGCGAGCAAATGCAAGATAACCATCTGGGCCATCCCAGTATGCGTATCTGATCAGCCCCAAATCTGCTGCATAGGCTTGCTGAAAACCGTACTGTGTACCGGTAATTGGATCAGGGACAATTAATTCTTTAACGGCAGAAACTGGGACGTGCACAGGGCCGGGGAAAGTAATTGTAGTATCATATCGACCGCTTACAAACGCTCTGTTAAGCAAACCAACATCAACACTATCTTTGAAGTCAGCATGATACCAATACAAGGTGCTGTCCACGGCTAAAGAATCTTCCGTAATGCTGTTGAAGGAAAGCACGGCGCCGACATCATTGTAGCGTAACCAAGTCTCTCTTTCATATGATAGAATTTTCGATAAATCATACAGTTCAAATTTTGACTTGAAATACTGTCTTCCTGCCACAAGTGTATCGCCTGTTATTCTCGTGCGCCTGAAAGTGGAAATAGCTGACGCAAAAGCATTTTCAACGATCTGCCATTCGTTACCTACTTCTAGCGGATAATACCTGCGGTTATCAAGTGTGTCTGGGATTATTTGTATTTGCCCCTGAACTATCTGCGTCCAGATAAAGAGCATAACTATAAATACGCGTAGAAGTGACCTTAAATAGTACACCATTGTTCAAACTATTTACAGGGAGGTCCCTAAGAGTGTCGTGAACGGATTGGTGTGGCTATTTGCCAAGATTTGTGCCAGTTAACTGTAATTACAGAGGAAGGATTTGTACAAAACGCTACGTTTGCGTTTCAGAGAGATCCTTCAGGGGCTCTGTTCGAATTATCAGGATGCCGGGGAAATGAGGGTTGTAGTGTGCTTCGAATATCGAACACCGAACCAAGGGTATGCAGAAAAATTTATGACCAATACGCGGAGATAACCTGAAAATCAAAACGCTTTTCGTTGATGGGTGCTTTTGACAGTGCTAAAGGTCATACGCAATAGTGAATTGTAAGCTACAGCCTTGCATGAAAAACCGCGTACGTTCATTTCTTTTACCCAAAACAAAACAGGGCCCCAAAAGAAACGAACCAAAGAAAAGGGCACCACCAAA
>JBCCIM010000039.1 GCA_039111535.1 Bacteroidota bacterium
GCAGTGCACAGATGGGACAAGCATGGCGAATCTGCTAAAAAAAAAAATCGCCCCTAGATCAGTAGCTGGATTGACAACATCGATTTCCAACATGCAAAAGCTACCACGGCAATGCGTATGGGGCATAAATTTAACGAATTGGCATCTGGTCGATAGTCCTACCCACATATTCCCGTGTTTTGTAGATATTGGAAAGCCCTATCCAATCTATATCCCCTATTTTCTCACAACACAATCAGATCTACCATGGGGCGTACAGCTTTTGTCACTGGCGCAGATGGGTTTGTGGGACTGAACCTTACAAAAGAACTGCTCAAGCATGGATGGCAGGTGTTTGCGTTCTGTCTACCAGCATGCACATCTCCTCACCTGGAAGAAATGCGGGTAACGATTCTTCGTGGAGACATTACGGACAAGCAATCCCTGCTTACAGCCTTCCCCGAACATGTTGATGCTGTTTTTCATCTGGCGGCAGACACGAGTTTGCGTTCGTCAGAGAACAAAAAGCAAAACAAGGTGAATGTATTGGGTACGCGCAATGTGGTGGAAGTCGCACTCGAAAAGAAGGCTGGGCGATTTATACATATGTCCTCCGTAGCTGTGTTCGGCTTCCATGAGAGACACATCCATGAACAAACACCATCGAACGTCTACAACTCAAACATCAACTATTTCAAATCCAAAGCGCTGGCTGAAGAAGAAGTGTTACGCGGCATAAATAACGGATTAGACGCTGTAATTTTGAGTCCGGGAAATATTATTGGCCCGTACGACACCAGCGGCTGGGCACAGATATTTATTAAAATAAAAGAAGATCAATTCTCCGGTATTGGAAATGGCGGGGGAAGTTTTTGTCACGTTTTTGAGGTTGCCAAAGTAATGCGTGAGGCCGTCGACAAAGGCAAAACCGGGGAGCGGTATGTATTGGGGGGCGAAGACGCCAGCTTTCACGAGTTAGCCGTAAAAACACAGCAGCTTATTGGCGGCAACGTTCCTGACAAACCTGTTTCTTCAGCGATGATGCACCTCTTGAGCTGGATCGTCATCTTCTTCTGCACCCTACGCGGGAAAACACCGTTTTTGACACCAGAAATAGCAACGTTATCTTCGAACTGGTTGTGCGTAGACGCAACAAAAGCCGAGCAAGAACTGGGCTATCGCAAGCACAGTCTGGAAGAGATGATACAGGATTCCTACCAGTGGTTGTCATCGCAGAATATCTGCTAACTGTACAACCTTTCAGATAGCAGGCAAGGAGAGGCTAGTGCGCTGCGCTATAAAACAAAAATCGACTTAAACACCATCGTTTAAGTCGATTTCCCAATGTGCCCAAGAGAGGACTCGAACCTCCACGGGGTTGCCCCCACTACACCCTGCATGTAAATCACCCGTGTTCAATCAGGTGTTTATGTTTTCAGATAGCTCACAGAATCAGCAGGATAGACCTTCACATCTAACATATGATGTTCGCCCTAATTCAATCAGATGATGTTCGCCCTAATTCAATCAGATGATGCAGGGCACCCTGACAATAGCCCTGATCGCTTCAGGTTGCCGGCTTCTAACTTGGAGAAGTCTAATTAATTACTGTAAGGTTTTTAGATAGTATTGTACTTCCCGTCTTTAATCTATAAACGTAAACGGCCTCTTTCAGGGACAGACCATTATTGATAGGTGATAATAAGCAAAGCTCATACTGGTGGTTTTCGGCTAAAAGACCGTTATCTTTTCAAGATCTACAAACCGAGCAAGCACCCCCCAGCCACCCAATTCTTCAGTCACAGCAAAGACAATCTCATTTTCGCCCTGCTTTAGATCAAGAAACAAGCTGTCAAAGAATCCCACCGTTCCCTGGTAGCGATAGTCTCGAGACAAAAACTCACGTTGGCCATCATAAACGGCTTTTCCATTTACATAAATCCGTGCAATGTCACTGTAGCCAAATTCCAGCTGCTTGAGTTGCTCAATTTCAGAATGAACTATAAACTTAGCCAGTACGGTATTTTCTTCTTCATTGAGAACACCTACTCGTGCTAGATTCGCAACACCTGTAAACTCTGTATCCACATCTGACCAGGCTAAGTCTTCCAATCGCATGTGATTCAATTCCAGGCCTAAGCGATTCTTTGCAAACGCATTGGATACTTCCCAGGATGAAACAACCTCTGGAGCAAGTTGAGGGACTTGAGTAGACTCGCCTACAAACTGTATAGTGTTTGGCTGTGAGACAGTCACATTCGCGATACGTGTATCAGTTAGTATAGACCTAAATGCAATATAGCCTGCTACTGGATCTCGCCTCAGCTCGAACACCTCCAGAGCGGGGATCTTCATATTGTCGATGAAGACTTCCATACGAGCACCTTTAATAACCATCTTAATGTGCATCCACTCATTGTCCTTGTATTTGTAGTCAATAGAGTAATTAGGGCCTTGATAGAGCTGCCATCCATGAACACCGTTGTAGTTGGGGGTGTACTGGATTGCATCAGGATCGCCAGATCGATGCGGACGAAAATATAATTCTTCGTGATTGATATTATCGACCATGCGAAAAAACGTGAATACAAAGCCTCTTTGGGCACCAAAAGCGACATCATATTCGATGATTCCATCCTTCATCGAAATGCCCGGGAGTTCAGCAGTACTGCCGGGTGAAAGCAACAAGGCCTTAGCTCCCTTGTACTCCTCTATAGAATATGTCCCGTCATAGGACCATTGCTCAGAATCAAAAGGGATGACTTCTTGCCCCTTTACCTGGGAAAAAATCATCAATAAAGGAACAAGGGCTAGTAGAGTTCTAATCATAAAAACCAATTTTCTTTGGCGTATTTAAGTGAGTGCATTGTCAGTGGATGACAGCTTTAAAAATCAATGATTCACAATCCTTCAAGCGGCTTATTCTGTTGCTTGTATTAATCAGACGACCGCTAACCATTAACCTACTGCATCGCTCTTTTCTAATCTTGACGGTGTCAAACGATAACCTTTTTTCACTAGCAATGTATTTTGGGGAGATCGAATCTGTAGGTGCATTATTAATATTGCCCAACAAGGCATAAAGCAACTGAATAATGATCTAATGAAAAGAGATCAAAAAAAAGGTCATTAGAGGGAAAAACTTGTCAATTCGTAAGGTTAAATCTAACTTGAGAAGGCTTGGCCTTGGTAAGGCTTCCCGAAGTTCGAATGTTTTGCCTACAATTTTCAACTGAGGATTTAATTGATCGCAACAGTAGAAGAGGTTCGCCCTTCACCCGCAGGCTGGAAGTCGCCTCGGAACATGATGCAACATGAAACCCTAGAGGTTTAACGTACACCAGAACCTGAAGCATCCCAGAAACATACATGGGATTAAGCTCAATATTGCTTCACCCTAAGACCCACCAAATGAAAAAGCTTGCAATCATAGCATGTACAGCACTCCTATTGCTTTGTAACGCTGCACAGGCTCAACAGCCCAAGATCGATGTGCATGTTCATGCCATGTTGCCAACAGACAATGGCCCACCTCCATTATTTGCATGCGTACCTGTAATCTCGTACTTACCTGCTCCAAATACGGCTAGTGAATGGCCGCAGCAATTCATGCATGCGCTCAAGAATCCGGCATGTGACGATCCCATTCCGATACCAGAAACCCCTGAAGCGCTAATGCGGGCTACCATTGTAGAGCTCGAAGCCAACAACGCCGTCGGCATTTTAAGTGGTCCCCCAGATCGTGTTAATCTCTGGAAAGAGGCAGCACCGGATCGGTTTATCAAGAGCCTGCAACTCAATATACTGAGAGACCCCTATTCCGCTGAAGATGCACGAGCGTATTTCGCCGATGGTGGTTTTTTAGTTCTGGGTGAGGTCACCAACCAGTACATTGGGATCGGCCCGAATGACCCGCGCATGATGCCCTATTGGGCGATGACTGAAGAAATGGATATACCAGTACAGATCCATATGGGCAGCGGCCCCCCAGGCGCGGGCGCCCTTGTACCGGATTTCCTTGTTGCAGCAGGTAACCCGTTGCTCCTCGAGCCAGTACTTGCAGAGCACCCAAACCTCCGGATTTCGATCATGCACATGGCGGAAGGGTTCAATGACGAATTGGTCATGATGCTTTGGACCTATCCACAATTGTATGTAGATATCGGCGGGATTATGTGGGGTAAGGGTATCGAATACTTTTACGGTCAGCTTGAGGACCTTGTAAACGCAGGGTTTTCGAACCGCTTGATGTTTGGTGCTGACGCCATGACTTGGCCGGGTCTGATTACTCGCTCACTCGAAATCATGGAAAACGCAGACTTTCTCAGTGAAGCCCAGAAGCAAGACATATACTTCAATAATGCGGTGCGCTTCTTTGGTCTAGATTCAGAAGAAATGAAGCGTCGCGCCTTGGGCAAGAAACCATAAGACGCCACAAAACAATATGCTCTCCGGAATCGGGACGTGAGATCAACCAAAAAAAGGTGAAGAGCAAAGCCCACTTTTATATCCCTGAAATGCTAAAGCTTAATGCACAACCACTATGTTGAGTACAGGTATCACAAGAGGTCATTGATCTCCTCACTGACACCATAGTGCTATCCAGGAAGTCTTCAGGAAAGACTCAAATTGCACAGCTACCCTGACGTTTTAGAAATGCACTACTGTCAGCCACAGAAATAGAAATTTCCCAAAACGCAAAAAACGGCCAAATCCGATCAGATTCGCCGTTTTTCTGAAGTGCCCAAGAGAGGACTCGAACCTCCACGGGGTTGCCCCCACTACACCCTGAATGTAGCGCGTCTACCAATTCCGCCACTTGGGCAAGGCTGCATTTTTTGCAAGTGACCGCTCTAACGCACAATTTGCAATCCGGATTCCACCCGCCGGCAAAAATCTGCGCCCGTTGCGTATATTCGGATACACAAATACGAATTAAGGGTAGCGTTTAATGCCGATTTTCGAGTGCCGAATGCCGAGTGATTTATTTTTTGCGTTTCTGTCTTCAGAAACCTCGACCGGAACGGCAAATCCGTAACTGGGATGTTCTACCCTTAATCTGCAATACTTACTAAAATTGACTTGAGCATCCGATTCTATGTATCGCCGGCTACTTTCCTGCTTCTTTGCTTTCTGCCTCTTTCTCCCCACAGCTGTTGCCCAACGCCCCGTGCCCTATCCCGTATTCACCACCCCGCAATTTGACCAGGCCGTAGCCAACGGCACACGCAACCTCGACGGTACACCCGGCACAAACTACTGGACCAACACCGCCTCCTACTCCATCGAAGCCGCGCTAATGCCGGATAGCGCATTTGTTGTGGGTGACGTGATTGCTACCTACACAAACAACAGTCCTGACACACTCGACACTATCGTCATGCACCTGCGGCAAAACCTGCACAAAGCCGGCGCAGTACGCAACCGCCCGCAGCAGCTCACTGGCGGCATGGATGTACAAAACGTTACCGTCGATTACAGCCCCGCAGACTACGACATCAACGGTACCCTCATGTACCTCGCGCTGGAAAAACCGCTACTCCCGGATAGCAGTTTACTCGTGGGCATGCACTGGACCTTCAAAATCCCAGAGCCCGGCGCGCCCCGCATGGGTGGAGATGGTGAGGTCTTCTTTGTCGCCTACTGGTACCCGCAATTTGCCATGTATGACGACCTCCGCGGCTGGAAAGCAGATCAATACATGGGCAATGGCGAGTTTTACATGGGCTTCGCAGATTACGACGTACACCTGACCGCCCCCGCCGGCTGGGTCATGGCGGCTACCGGTACGCTACAAAATCCAATGGCAACGCTTTCTGATTCATCTCAGGCTCGACTTGCGCGCGCAAGCCGGACGCGAGACATTGTGTCGATGCTGAGTGCTGACGAAGTGGCTTCCGGCTTTTCTGCCACACAACCCGGTGGTGTTGTAACCTGGCACTACAAAGCAGAGCAGGTCCGCGACTTCGCGTTTGGCACCTCCAATGCTTACGCCTGGGACGCTACCAGTGCGCTTGCCGGCGATGTAGACGGCGACGGTGCCATGGACACCACCATGATCCACGCCTTCTATCGCCCCGGTAAAGCTGCCTGGCCCCGCGGCGCTGAGTTCACGCAATACTCCGTGGAATTTATGGCCGACAAATTCTTCCCTTACCCCTATCCACACATGACCGCCATGGAAGGCGTTGTTGGTGGCGGGATGGAATTCCCGATGATGACCCACATCGGTGGCAACCGAACCGACCAGTCGCTCTTCAGCGTCACGCTCCACGAAGTGGCCCACATGTGGTTTCCCATGATTGTCGGACAGGATGAAAAAGCGTACACCTGGATGGACGAAGGCCTTACCTCCTTCAACACAAACGAAGGCAAAGCTGCTTTCTGGAACGACTCGACGCAGTGGCTACCATCCAAACAATCGTACTACCGCATTGCCGGCACCGGCGATGAGGCCCCCTCCATGCGTCATGGTGACCAGTATCCTTACGGCACCGCTGCACGTGGCATTGCCTCCTATCGCAAGCCGGCAGTAGCCTTGCACGCCCTCCGTGGCCTGATCGGTGAAGAAGCGTTCATGCACGCCTACCGCACCTACGCAGCGCGTTGGATGTGGAAACACGCTACCCCCTACGATTTCTTCAATACGTTTGAAGATGTGCTCGGCCAGGATCTCGACTGGTTCTGGACACCCATGTTCTTCGAAACCTGGACGCTCGACCACGCCATAAAAGATGTGGCAGCAGATGAAAATGGCGTAACGGTTATGCTGGAAGATAGAGGCCTAACCCCAATGCCCCTCCCCGTGCGGTTAACCTATAAAGATGGCAACGTTGAAGAAGGCGTCGTCTCGCTCGACACCTGGCTTTCTGGCAACCGCGAAGCCCAACTCACTTTCCCCGCCGGCGAAATCCAAAAAGTAGAAATCGACCCCGGCCTCTTCCTCCCCGATGTCGACCGCTCCAACAATACCTGGCAGCCGTAGGGAATATCGAGCACCGAATTTAGAATGTCGAAGTGATCCCCCAATAACCTCCAACCAGCGACGTTCAACCTTAAACCCACCCTTAAATAGCCGATACCCGGTGTGCATAGAATCGCGTAGTTGATTTCAAACTGTACACTAATTCATGGGGACCTCAGCACAGGGGAAGGATTTTGCAAGGCGTATTGGCCTCTGCATCGTGGCATGTCTATTGGCATGGCCGGCCGCCTTCGCTGTGTCCCAGCCCTATCTCACGCACAACTATGCCATCGAAGAAGGCCTTATCCAGTCGCAAGCCGCAGCCATTCATCAGGACCAAGCCGGCTATTTGTGGATCGGCACAATCGGCGGCCTCAGCCGGTTTGACGGCCTTGAGTTCAGGAACTTCACCATTGCAGAAGGCCTCATCAACAACCGCATCTCCGCTCTCGCCGAAGACAGCAGGGGTGCACTATGGATAGGCACACTGAACGGCATCACGGTCATGGAGAAAGGGAATTTCACCCACATGACCACAGAGGAAGGCCTGCTCGATAACACCATCAATGCGCTTCATTATGCAAGGGACGGGACCATGTGGATCGCAACGCAATCCGGCCTCTCCCAATACGACGGCGCTAAATTCAAACATTTCACCCAGGCGGAAGGCCTCAGCGCCGATAACGTAATCGACATCGAGGAAGACCAGGATGGCAACCTGTGGCTGGCAACTGTCAACGGCATCTGCCACAAAAAAGCCTCAAAATTCACCTGCTACGGCATCGAAAATGGCATTCCATCCCCTTTTGTTGCTGATATCCTGGTTGACAGCCGGCAACGCATCTGGGTAGCCACAAGCGGCGGCGTTGCGCTGCTATCTACCGACGGACTGAATCAGTTTGTACGACGCAATGATTTACCTTTCCAACAGGCAGATGTATTGCTGGAAGATCAGCAAGGATTTATCTGGATCGGCGCTCGAGCAGGTGTTTTACGTCTCGATAACAATGGCATGCTTACGCATAAATGGGACCAGGGCGACTGGATCACCATCTCTCTGTTTGAAGACTCGGAACACAACGTTTGGGCCGGCACCTCTGGCAGGGGTATCGTAAAATTCCAACAGACGGCGTTCTCTCACATGAACCCGGCCTGGCATTTACCAAACGATGTCTACCTTGCAGCTTATCAGGATGACGCGCTCGCTTACTGGTTTGGCGGCATGGTCAGCGGACTGTACAAAGTAGATAGCACAGGTGTAGAGCACTTTGATCCTACGACATACCCGGCCCTCCAACATGTACGCACCATTGCACAGGATTCAGCCGGCAACATCTGGGCCGGCGGGGCTGGTGGCGCCAGTGTTTATGATGGGAAATCGGTCAAAACTTATTCTACAAATAACGGACTCATCAATCCGTATGTCTATAGCATCCGACCAGACAACGCCGGGCGCGTCTGGATTGGCACCGGCAATGGCCTACACGTCTTTGAAAGGGATTCTATTCGCGTAATCGATCTCGAGGTGGGGAGGAATAGAAGAACTGTATATACCTTGCAGGCCGGAAATGACAATAAAATGTGGATCGGTACAACCGAAGGCTTGATGTACCATGACACTGAAGGCTTGCATAAAATTGCCTCCACCAGCAAACGCCCCATCACAACCATCCTGCCAGACAACAGCGGTGACTTGTGGCTCGGCACACTGGGCTATGGCGTATTGCGGTACCGCCCAAGCACGGGCGCACTGGTTGATTCGCTCAGCGTATCCGACGGACTCAACGGCAGCACCGTGTATTTCACCGAATTTGACGGCGCCGGCGATCTCTGGGTAGGGACAAGCCGGGGGGTCAATCATGTGAATATGGACGACTACTGGATGTCCGATATCAAAACCACCCGGTCCTTCGGGAAAAATGAAGGCATTGTCGGTGTAGAAACCAACATGAATGCCGCAACCATGGATAACGAGGGGCGCTTGTGGTTTGGGACGATTGATGCCATCATGCAATACGATGCCACGGCACGGCCGATCAACGAAACGCCTCCCAAAGTGCATTTAACAGATGTACGGCTTTATCTGGAAGAAATCGACCTCCACGACTTTATAACGGACAGTCCGCAACACGAAGCAGATTTTGCTTTTGCCCACGATGAAAATCACCTCACCTTCGATTTTCAGGGATTGAGCTTCACGGCCCCTGAACTTGTGCGGTATCAGTACCGGATGTCTGGATTTGACAAAGACTGGCAGCCCTTGACTGCCGGCCGCGTGGCAACCTATGCAAACCTGCCCGCAGGTAACTACATGTTTGAAGTCTCAGCCGTTAACGGTGATGGGACCATGTCTGCAACGCCGGCTTCGTTGCAATTTGCCGTGACGCCCCCGTTTTGGAAGACTGCGTGGTTCTTAACCCTTGCTGTGTTTGGGGCAATCCTTGGCGTTGTTGGGGTTGTCCAGTTACGCACCAGAAACCTGAACCGGCGCCGGCTTGCGCTGGAAGAAACCGTTGCCACACGCACCGTCGACCTCAAGGCAACCCACGCCAAACTTGTAGAAGCCCAGGAAGAAGCACTGCAGGCAGCCAAATCAAGGTCAGCGTTTATGTCGACCCTCACACACGAGTTGCGCACGCCCATGAATGGTATCCTGGGGATGACGCAAGTGCTACAGGTGACTTCGCTGGATGAAGAGCAAAAAGACTGCGCAGATACCATCATGAATTGCAGCACCATGATGATGGATCTGGTGGAAAACCTGCTCACTTTTGCCGATTTGGCCGCCGGCAAACGGACTGTAGCGCACGCGCCTTTTGATGTCCGCCACCTGCTAAACGAAGTGGTGGCAGCTTATGCACCGCAGGCGAACAAAAAGGGCATGGAGATCCGCTGCTACGCCCCCCCGGTCCTTCCAAGGCAAATAGAAAGCGACCGCGAGCACATACGGCAAGTGTTACAGCACCTGCTCTCCAACGCGGTGAAGTTTACCCAGAGCGGTGTAATCTATGTGGAGGCAAAGCTTGAAAAGCAGGATGCGGCCGCACCCAACATGATTCTGTCGGTGCATGATACAGGGATTGGGATGGAAAAACACCAACTGAAAGGGGTGTTTGATGCGTTCTCGCAAGTGGACAGCAGCGCCACCCGTCAATTTCAGGGCACGGGCATTGGCCTCTCATTGGCCCAGCAGTTGACCAGCCTGATGCGCGGCAAGCTAACCGCCCGCGCCTGGCCCGGCATCGGCGCATCATTTTACATAACGCTCCCGGTGGGCGTGCCAGATGACGCAGCAGAGAAAAACGGCACACAGAACGCGAGCGTGAAGAAACCACGGCTTTACCAGCAGAATATTTACATCGCCACAGCAGATGCACATGAAAAGCGCCGGCTCATGCTCCTCTGCCAGTCGTTTGGGATGCAACTGCTGAAAGAAAACCAGATCGCCAAAGCAGATGTGGCCATTGCAGACCCCGACCTGGCTACCAAGCTAGTCTTCCCGGCAGGTATACCGCTTATCCTGTTGCACAAATCAACTGCAACCCGCACATCCGACACGGTCCTCCAACCCGGCGCACCCGGCAAAGTAGTCCTCCGCATCCTGACCTCAAGCCTGATGGCAAAAGTAAACGAGAAGTGAGCACAGGGATACGGGAACCGCAGAACATCGAACAGCCCCTCCTCTTCACAAACGCTCAACACAGAAATTGCACACGCGTTGAAACCCAGCGTAAATTATGTAGTTTACTAGCCCACCTTCCTCGGTAGCTCAGCGGTAGAGCATTCGGCTGTTAACCGAAGGGTCGTAGGTTCGAATCCTACCCGGGGAGCTTCAAACCCGACTTGCTTCGTTGTGAGTCGGGTTTTTTTGTTTGTAAAGAGAACCAGCCGACAGGTGCCTTTTCACCGTTCTAAAACGAAAAGGCCGGCTTATAAAAAGCCGGCCTTTTGAGTAATGCATTTAGCCTTAAATAATTAAACAAATTATCCCTTGTTTATTCGACATACGTGTATCCACCTACGTATGATACGGTTGGTCTTATTACACCATTATTGTCTTGAAAACGATCTCCATCGACATAGCCCTGCAAGATAGTCCGATGATCGCCTTTCCACTTTAGAATTTTCTCACCCGAACTCCAGCCCCACATTTTAATAATGTTATATAGGACCGGGGTGTGAGAATGATTAACTAGTTCAAAAGCATCTGCTGCTTCATTTTCAATGGTAAGTGCAGGGGTCTGGCTAGTAGGAGTCACAAATAGTTCAGTATGAAACGAATTGCCAACTGAGCCAATATAAAAACGTCCGTTACTATTTATTATAGCCTCTCCATCAAAAATTATTCTTCCGAATCCACGCCAGTCAAAATCCTGATCTATGGTTATGTTGTTTAAATTTAAGTTCCCACCTTCATAAGGCGCACCGCCCGCTCTTCCATTAGTGACGCTTCCTTTTACATGTATTAGACGAGGAAACCCATTGACTGATCTTTCAAAAGAGCTATTAAAAAGACTCACATCACCACTAAGATTAAAGGTATTGGGCCCTTCATCTCCAAATTCAATATCAGTTCTTTCAGCATGTATGGAGCCTGTTACTGGCCACTGAAATTCACCTGCCCGTATCAACACACTTCTAAATGGTGGTTGAATATGTCGGGAAAACACCTTGAAATTAGTGATACCATAATTGATATCATTATTCGAGATGTCCACATCCTTATTAATAAGTAAATTGTTACATGTCGTAGATCCAGCTGTCATAGTCGCATCCAATTCTAACGTGAGAGCGTTTAAAGATCCTGGTCCGTTTACCGGATAATCATCATTACATGCTCTTTGACCGATGGAAATGTATTCAACGGTTAAGGTCTTATTCCTACTTATTTCCAAATCAACTTGCCCTTCCACATTCATTGTTTTAACATGCATATTAGCGTTCAAAACGAGATGTCCATCCGTTGTGGCGACATTCCCACTGGCTTTACCTTGACGCTGTACCACTACCTTATTAATTTGCTGATCGATATTTGCATCCACAGTGACGGCATGTCGCACTACGTACACTGAATTAGCATCTGGGTCATGTGTTAAAGGTCTATAATCTTCGTTTTTCCAGTCTTGTGAAGCCCAGTCGCCATCGTCACTAGAATATACAACATGGCGTTCTGTTGGAAACCTTCCAACGTACGTCATATTAGGCTCACCGCACAAACCATTTTTGTCTTCCCAGATATAGTCTTTCTTAATATCGGCTTGTGGCGTATTTGGTGGAAGGTTAATCTCAATCTGCCCATTATCGTAATAGCGATCAAGATCAGCTTTTCGCGCCCCTTTAGCATTTTCAGCAGTTTTCAACACCCAGCTACATGCAGTTTCGACATCACTGATATCAAGGCTTAACTTAGACTGTGCGCCTTCTAACTCAGCCAGACATAATGCACTCCTTGCAGAACTAGCTGGTGGCGGCGGACATGTCGTTGTTTGCGATGCCGCTCGAATTGATGGGTTTATGAAAAGCCCTTTGCCTTGTAGCTGTTGCACTTGCAATGTTGGGGCACTAGTACCATCAACATCCAACTCAATCCCCCCAACGCGATCACCGCCTCTAAGTGTCATATCTGTCTCCCGTGCAATATGTAAGAAGTTTGTGTTAATAGCGCCTGCATCTTTTTTAGCTCGTCCTAGGACGAGACCGTTACCACTTGCATGCACTCCTTGTCCGGCTTTTAAATCACTCTCAGTCAAATATGAATTACTCAAGTCCTCGAAAACTTGAACAGAATAATCACCCATCAACAGTTCCGTCTCGCGTAAATGGAGATCTCGCACTCCTAAATCAGCTCCCAGTTGCAGCCTTGCCTTAGTGTCGTTTCCAGTCCTGGAAATTGTCAAAAGCTCAGTAACATTGGTAGTGGATGCTGTTTGGATTGTAACGATCTTATCAGCGGGATCAGACGCATTACTTCTCACTATTGCTTCAAAGTTTTCAACTGCATCTCTTGGGTGAAATGTAAGATTATCCCCAAAATGCTTCCATTGGTGTACTAAGATAGCACTTCCTGCTTGACGCGCAATATCGAGACTACCTCTTGCATAATCTCCCTGGATTAGTACACCTCCATTCAATTCATAAGCACCGATATTTAGAGTGCCAGTAGGATACACATCAACTTTGCGTGCAAAGAACAAGTTGTGCGCTAATGTGAGATTTCCGCCGCCTTCAATACAAATTGTATCTGCCGCATCGCCAGCAGCGGTGGCATCAAATGTTATGACATGACCTTCTTTGATTTTAACAATATCATGTGCTTTGGGAAGACCACCTTGATCGATGGGATGACCATTTTGATCGAGGAGCCACTTTAATTGATTCCATGTAGTTTTTTTATTCCAATCCCCTGTAGCTTTAGATTCAAAGGTTGCAGGAAGTGAAGCACCGGCACAATGGGTCGTGGATCCGGGGTTACCCTGGGCAAACCCGATCATTGGAAATGCCACAAAAAGCATGAGTATGAGCGACCACTTACAAAAAGTCGCTCCAACTGGCTGAGGCTGGTAGGATTTAATCATTGTTCTTCCTATGAGTCAATTACTCTTGAGTGAGAATTTCATAGTCCGGTCAGATCTATGAATCGAAGGCCCTCCTTGTAAAGCGAATAGTTATGCAAGCTGCTGTCTTACATACACATGGTAAAATGGGAGCCTCGTTATCAACCGATACAACATTCTCAAACAAAACAGCTCATTTCGCCAGCAGTTACATGTCCAGTTTTCCTGAGAACCAAGCGCTTAATCTTCTCACTCCTCAACTATTAAATTTTTTTACCAAAGGGGGGAAAAATGTTATAACCAGGCAGTGAAGCTGCATGGTGGTACAGCCTGTTGCTTTAGACTGGCAGAATAATCTGCTTCTTCAGTTAATCCTAATGTTAGTGGAAAATCTTGCAAAGGCATTAACAAATTTGCGCTGCAACACACAAAAGACGTACAGCTATATTCGACCGCTAAACTTCCTTTATCCACACTTCTTGTATCCTGTAATTCTCGTAGACATGCATAACTACTAAGCAGCAGTGCAAAGGCGGATCAGCCCGCATGGAATATGCCTGTTATCCATTTAACTATTGTTAGCTCGAATGGTAGCACATCCTACGTAATTCAACGCTACAGAGCGCAATCCCTGTTTACCTCATATCACCTTACAACCTGCAAAAACAACCACTTCCCGAACCCTGCGCAACCCCACGTAAAAGCGTGATACGCCTACCCGGGGAGCAAAGGCGATCTTAGGATCGCCTTTTTTTGTAGCCCAAAGTTTTAAACGTCATCTTCTTCCAATTCGAATTTGAAGAAGATGGCTTTCTGCGCTTTGGTCATTTATCGTCCCCAGTCTGATTGTAAGAATTGCTCCATTTGTTTTGGAGAAATGTCCGTGCCTTCTGCCAGACTGCAAGCCAGACGCTGATATTTTCGCCGCTCCCGCACGCTGCGATAGGTGAGGTCGTGGCAGTGCCGGCAACGGCAAAGCAGTTTGTTGAAAGGTTTGTGGAGTTTGGCTACGTTGCTCGCACAATACAGACAAGTCTAGCACCAGCGACTCTTCAACCCTGGTTTTGCGCCGGTAGCCACCCCATCGATTTGATCCCCAGCCGCCAATATTTTTCTAAATGTGAGGTTTTATCAGGTTCAATCGCTTAATCTTTGCCAGTTGAGCCGTTTCACCTGTGCAAATCGTTCCGCTTCAGTTCAATTTAGCATTCCTAAATATACTAAATTCAGGGCATAAGTATTTATAATTTAAGAGTATAAACCCCCATTCCATGTTTTTGAAGTTTCAATAACAACTCGCTAAATTGCGCCCATCACATAACCCTGTATGTAGTTTATGCCCACACAACCAATCGTCATGATCAGCAGTACGGCGCGCGACCTTCCAGCGTACCGCGAGCAGGTAGAACTCGCCTGCCAGCGCCTGGGCATGGTGCCACGTATGATGGAGCACCTCTCGGCGATGAATGCGAACGCGGTGGAGGCCTCGCTGGCGATGGTCGATGGCTGCGACGTGTACGTGGGACTCTTCGCGCATCGCTACGGGCACATTGCGCAGGGCATGGAGGCTTCGATCACGCAGCTGGAATACGAGCGGGCAGTCCAACAGGGCATTCCGCGCCTGATCTTCCTTATCGATGAGGAAGTGCCCGTCAAACCGCGTGACATAGATACGGGCGATAAGGCAGAGAAACTTAAAGCGTTGAAGCAGCACCTGATGGAGGAGAACGTGGTTGCCTTCTTTGAGAGCGCGCTGGATTTGTCCACGAAGGTTTTCCAGAGCCTGGTCGAGTTTCGGGAGGAGCACCGGAAGGCACAAGAAGCAAAGGTCGAAGATCAGAAAGCAGCACCGGCGCCAGTAGAAGAAGCGAAAATGGGTCCACTTGCGGAGCTGCCTCCCCTGCCGGCGCTGGATCTGCCGCCGAGCCCTTACCGGCGCCTGCAGTGGTTTCGCCGGAAAGATGCCAGCGTGTTCTTCGGCCGTGGAGAGGAGACGCGCGAGCTGTACAAGGCGCTCAGCGAGCAGTGGTGCGATCCGCTCGTACTGTTCTACGGCGAGAGTGGCGTAGGCAAGTCATCTTTACTGGCGGCCGGCGTACGGCCACGGCTCGAATCCAGTCACAGCGTGCATTACATCCGGCGCGACCGCTCGCTGGGCCTCGCCGGTTCACTGGCGCAGGTGCTCGAAACAAGCATGGAGAAGATCGCTGAAGCGTGGAAGGCGCAGGAGCGCCGGCAAGGCAGGCCGATGATCGTGATTCTGGATCAGGTCGAAGAGCTGTATACACGCCCCATCGAACGAGAAGGAGCCACCGAGGACGATGAACTGCAGGAACTCCTGCGGGTATTGCAAAGCCTGTTTGCTGATCCATCTGGCCGGCCCCGTGGACGCCTGGTACTCTCGTTCCGCAAAGAATGGGTGGCCGACATCGAGGCGCGGCTCATCGAGGCTTCACTACCATTCCACAAGCTGTTCCTGGAGCGTCTGGGCCTTCAGGGTGTGTTGGAGGTCGTTCGAGGTCCCGCAAGTAGCGAGCGGTTGCAGAGGAAATATAACCTGAGTATCGAACAAGACCTGCCTGAGATCATCGCGGCGAACCTGCTGAAAGACCGGCAGTCGCCGGTGGCGCCGACGCTTTCGATTTTGCTCGCAAAGATGTGGGAGCAGGTGAAGAACGCCCCCTCTCCATCGTTCACGAAGGACCTGTACCTGGATTTAGCGCAGAGGGGGTTGCTCCTGAGCGATTTTCTCGATGAGCAACTGGACGTGCTACAAACATGGAATGCCGAGGTGGTGGAATCGGGCCTGGCGCTGGACGTGCTGAATCATCACACGACAGACCTGGGTACGGCCGAGACGCGGCTCCTTCCGGGCCTGACGTCGCGCTATCCCAACCGATCTGATGTACTGGAGCCGCTGCTACTTGAGTGCCAGGCGGCTTATCTTCTCGTTGGTAGTGAGGTAAAAGACGAAAGCGGGAAGGAAATACCAGCGACACGCCTGGCGCACGATACCCTCGCTCCGCTGATCCGCCAGCGTTACAAAGACTCGGACCGCCCGGGGCAGCGTGCTGAACGGGTGCTGCAAAGCCGGGTGGCCGACTGGCGAAATGACCGGGAAGGAGCGGCGTTGGATGAAGCGGGTTTGGCGGAAGTCGAGCAGGGTTTGTCCGGTATGCGCACCTGGAACGAAGCCGAATCGCGCCTGGTGGCGGCGAGCCAGAAGGTGCGCCAGCGGCGCCGGGTGCAGCAGTATGCTCTTTATGGCGTGGGTGTATTGGTGATAGGGGTTTTAGGCTGGGTGTATCAGTATACGAATCGTCACAATGTTTGCAACGCCGCCCGCACCCAGTATGAATGGTGTCGCGCCTGTATCGATAACAGGGGTGAATGGAGCGCAGTCGGTGATGACATTTCCACCTATTGCGAGGCCGCGCGATTTGCTTTACCGAATCTCAATGAGGATTTCATTGAGATTCCAGCCGGCACGTTCATGATGGGCTCTGAAGATGAGCGGCCGGTTCATGAGGTGCATATCACGCAGCCTTTCTTTCTGAGTAAGATAGAAGTAACGCAGGCGTGGTGGTACGCTGTGATGGGCAACAATCCGAGTTATCGTAAAGGAGCCGATCTTCCGGTTGAGCAGGTTAGCTGGGAAGATGTACAGGCTTTTATGGATAGCCTGAACGTCTTGTCGGATTGTGATGGATGTTATCGGCTCCCAAGCGAGGCAGAATGGGAGTATGCTGCCCGTGCCGGTACGAGCACGGCCTATAGTTTTGGCGATAATGCGAGCGATCTTGGTGGATATGGCTGGTATTCAGAGAACAGCGGAGGAGGCACGCAGCCCGTTGGGACGAAATCCCCAAATCCATGGGGATTGTATGACATGCATGGGAACGTCTGGGAATGGGTGCAGGATTGGTATGGGTCCTACCCGGACAGTTCAGTGACCGATCCACCCGGCCCAGAATCGGGCTCGAGCCGGGTGATTCGCGGCGGTGGCTGGTTCTACTTCGCCAGGAGCGCTCGCTCGGCGTTTCGCAATGGCTGGAGGCCTGACGGCCGCAATTACGGCGTCGGTTTTCGTGTATTGAGGACTTACCCTTAATTCTTTTACCCTTTTACCTTTTGCAGGAAAAGGCCCTGCAGGCGTGAGGCAAGCCGAAGCGAAGCCGGCGCCGAGTAGCCGAAAGGGCGTGGGTGGGACCAAACCGCCCGTAGGGCGGCGACTGGCGATATTTTTTCAGGAACCTGCGCTTCGCCGGTCCTGTGTTAGAAATCCGGCGACAGTCTTCGTTAACATATAGAACCGATGCACGTCCGTATATTCACTCTCCGATTCGACGATCTGCTGGGCGGCTTCGACGATGCGCCGTTGCAGGATTTCATCAGGGATAAAGAGGTGATTGCCATTCGTGATCACTTTTTCACCCGGGAAGGGCGCTCCTTTCTGGCTCTGGTCGTTACCTATAACCTGATGCGACCACCTGATCCTACCGACAACGAAAAAAGAGGAAAGAAAGCCAGGGATGCAGCCTGGCGCTCCATGCTCAGCCCGGAGGATTATCCGCTTTTCAATACGCTGCGCGAATGGCGGTCCGAGCGCTGCAAAGAAGACGGGATTCCACCTTACGTGATCTGCACCAACAAACAATTGGCGGCGATGGTGAAGCAGATGCCGCAGAGCCTCACCGGGCTTGGTGAAATTGAGGGTTTCGGCAAGGCACGGCTGGAGAAATACGGCGCGGCCATCCTGGAAATCCTGTCTGCTTCTCCCCAAGGTGACCCATTCACTGAAGACAAAAGACCACCAGAAGATGAAGAAACCAGCAACGGCTATGGATGAAGACCTCCCCGTATTCGTACACTGGATGGGGTTTCTGGACTGGCTGCTCGATGCCACGGAGAAATTCCCCAAACACGTGCGTTTTACAATATCAACGCGCATCGAGAACCTGGCGCTCGACATCGTGGAAAACCTGGTCGAGGCGCGCTACGCGAGAGAGAAAAGCGCCATCCTGCAGCGTGCCAACCTGCGTCTGGAGAAGATCCGCGTACTCCTGCGGATCAGCCACGACCGCCAATACCTGTCCCGCAAAGGATACCTTCACGCCATGAAAGCGGTCAAAGAAACGGGTCGCATGCTGGGCGGGTGGATAAAGCAACAGGAAACACGATGAAACGGCTGGGCTTTCTGTTCGAAGATATCGTATCGCTGGAAAACCTGTTGCTCGCAGCGAAAAAGGCATTTCGTGGCAAGAAGGACCGGACGCGTGTGTCGGCGTTCTACTTCCACCTGGAAAACGAACTTATGGATCTGCACGAAGAACTCACTTCTGGCACCTACCATCCTTTGCCTTACCGGATGTTCATCATCCACGAGCCCAAGCGCCGGCAGATCTGCGCCGCCGATTTCAGGGACCGCGTCGTGCACCACGCTATTTGTAACGTACTCGATCCGATGTTCGAGCGGTGCATGATCCACGACACGTACGCCTGCCGGCCTAACAAAGGCACGCACGCGGCCACAGCACAGGCACAAAAGTTTGCACGTCGATTCAACTACTATTTGAAGTGCGACATCGTCAAGTATTTCCACAGCATCGACCACGATGTTCTCAAAACGATGCTCGCCTCAAAAATTAAGGACGCCCGGCTTTTGCGGTTGCTCCACACGATCATCGATCACCCGCTGCCCGGCGGTAGAGCCGGCAAGGGGCTACCCATCGGCAACCTGACCAGCCAGTACTTCGCCAACTTCTACATGGGCCGGCTGGATCACTTTCTCAAAGATCGCCTCGGCGTAAAAGGATATATCCGCTACATGGACGATTTTCTGTTATTCGCCGATGACAAGTCTGCGTTACGCGATCATCTTTCGTCAATCTGGAGCTTTCTCAGCGAAAGATTACGCCTCGAACTCAAAGAGAAGGCAGTGATTGTGGCGCCCGTTTCACAAGGCATCCCGTTTTTGGGCTTCCGCGTCTTTCCGGGTCTTATCCGGCTGGAGGCCAGGAAGTGGACGCGCTTTCGCCGCAAGGTCCGAGACCTGGAAAGCGATTTTCTTGAAGGCTACATAGAAAAGGAAGAACTATCCAGCCGCGTATCGTGCATGATCGGCCACGTGTTGCACGCCGATACGATGGAGGCACGAAAGGCCTTCTTTGCCGGATCATTGCATCTCAGCTGAGGTTTCCTCAAGCAGGGCACTCCCCGAAACAGGCTCGAACCGGGTGATTCGCGGCGGTAGCTGGAACAACAACGCCAGGAACGCTCGCTCGGCGAATCGCAATAACTGGAGGCCTGACAACCGCAATAACAACGTCGGTTTTCGTGTATTGAGCACATGGTATTGCCAGAGGACGCCGTTCACGGGTTGCGTTCGCGTGCACAAGGACCATGTCCAGGGGAGCGTCCTGTGCCGGCTCAGGCCAGCCAAATAACAATAGCCCGTCGCGTTTGGTAGGCCGCTTGCTCGAAGAAGGCGACGGGCTTTTTTGTCAGGTATCGCAGCTTATTACCTTTCTCCGATCAAAAAGCCGCTTGTTCTTTTTTGGTTCAATGTCTAACATCCTACTTGTGACGCAGAATTACCACCATATCTTTTAAGATGGCCGACATCTTCATTTCATACAAGCGTGAAGACCGGGTATGGGCAGAGGCGCTATCCAGGGGTTTGGAGCGTCAAGGTTGGACGACGTGGTGGGATACGCGTCTGGCTGCGGGTGAAAGCTTCGACAAGGTGATCGAGACGCAACTGGATGCGGCGAAATGCGTGATTGTACTCTGGTCGAAGGAGTCTGTAGAAAGCAAATGGGTGATTGCTGAGGCGGCAGAAGGCCTGGAGCGCGAGATCATCGTGCCGGTATTCATAGAGGAAGCGCGTCCCCCACTGGTATTCCGAAGAATTCATACGGCACGTTTGATAGGCTGGAAGAAAAGCGCAGAGGAAGCGATTTTCGTGCGTCTGATAGCAGATGTGAGCCGTATTTTGGGACCGTCGCCAAAGGAGCAAGAAGCTGAGAAAGCACGCGAGGCGGAAAAACGGCAGACGCGTGAGCGCGTGAAATCCGAGAAGGCTGAACAGGTGCGAAAGCAAACGCTCGAAGAAGCAAGCCGTAAACAGGAAACGGAACGTGAGGCTAAACGTCTGCCTCCGGAACAAGGTGAGCGAAAAAAGGAAAGCAAGCCCGTCACGAAGCCTCCTACCAGATTTGTTCAGGAGCCAGTCAGGACTGGTAAACAGTCCGGGACTGAAGCGAGGCCGGTCATGCCGAACCATCAACCATTGCCGCGTGCTGCCTTGTGGGCTGGCGGTGTTCTAGGGCTTGTCCTCATCCTCTATTTCGTTCAGCAGGGGTTTAAGCCTGCCCCGGCCACGCTTCCGACCGATTCGGGGCAATCAGGTGACAATGAAATAACGCGGCAGGGCATCGAGTTTGTTCTGATTGAAGAAGGATCGTTTCAGATGGGGTCGGATAGTGGAGATTCAGACGAAAAGCCAATCCATGAAGTACGCATTAGCAGCCCGTTCTATCTGGGGAAATATGAAGTAACGCAAGCCCAGTGGTATGCGGTAATGGGTAACAATGAAAGCGGATTCAGAGGTACAGACCGTCCAGTCGAACGTGTATCCTGGAACGATGTGCAGGATTTTATCCAGCAGTTGAACGACCGGGAGAACTGCGACAACTGTTACCGACTGCCCACGGAGGCAGAATGGGAGTACGCGGCCCGGGCTGGCACGACTACGGCCTATTCATTCGGCGATAATGACGCAGAGCTGGGCAATTATGCGTGGTATACAGGAAACAGCAATGGAGAGACGCACCCGGTAGGCAAGAAGCAACCGAATCGGTGGGGATTATATGATATGCATGGAAACGTATGGGAGTGGGTTCATGACTGGTATGATTCTGAATACTATAACCGAAGTCCCTCAGTCGATCCGGTAAATGAAGAATCAGGCTCGTACCGGGTGATTCGCGGCGGTAGCTGGTTCAACGGCGCCGGGTACGCTCGCTCGGCGCTTCGCGGTCACTGGAGGCCTGTCTACCGCCTTTACGACGTCGGTTTTCGTGTATTGAGGACTATCCCTTGACCCTATTACCCTTTGTCTCTTAGCAGGCAAACCCTGCAGGCACGAAGAAGCCGAAGCGAAGCCGGCGCCGAGTAGGCGAAAGGGTGCGGGTGGGACCAAACCGCCCGTAGGGCGGCGGGTCTTTTTATGAAATTTTGCTCCTTCGTAATGAAATGCCTAACATCTCTTGTTTTTAGCATAGGGCGTAACTTCATCTCAAATGGCTGATATCTTCATCTCCTACCAGCGCGAGGACAGAAAAGTAGCAGAAGCGCTCGCTAGTTCCCTTGAACTACTCGGGTATACTACGTGGTGGGATACGCGTCTTGGCGCAGGAGAAAGCTTCAGTGAAGTGATCGAAGAGAATTTACATGCGGCAAAGTGTGTAGTTGTGCTGTGGTCGCGTGCGTCTGTAAAAAGCCGCTGGGTGAGGGATGAAGCGACAGAAGGACTGGAAAGAGGCATCTTAGCGCCGGTAAAGATCGAAGAAGTAAAGCCTCCGATGGGTTTTCGAAGCATCCATACAGCTAGCCTGATTGGATGGGGGCATGGCGCGCAAGAAACTGCGTTTGTCGAACTGACCGCGGACATAAAACGGTTTGTAAAGCCATCGGTAGTGGAGAGCAAAGTTTCGCGAACAAAAGCAAAGAAAGAAGCTGTCCCAGCTCCCGCTTTTACCAATAGTATTGGGATGGAGTTCGTGCGGATTGAGCCGGGCACGTTCATGATGGGCTCAAATGAATACGATAGTGAGAAACCTGTTCATCAGGTTACGATATCGAAAGGATTCTATCTTGGAAAGTATCCCATAACGCAGGAAGAATGGCAGGCTGTGATGGGAGAAAACCCGAGCAACTTCAAAGGGAAGAGACACCCCGTCGAATCTATTTCCTGGACAGATGCGCAGGAATTTATCAAACGCCTCAACGAGCGGGAGAGTTGTCATGGATGCCACCGGTTGCCGACGGAAGCAGAATGGGAATACGCCTGTCGTGCAGGAACTACGACAGCGTACCGTTTTGGAGATAGAGAAGAGCAGTTAGGAGCTTATGCATGGTATTGGGAGAATTCGGGAAAGAAAACGCACCCGGTCGGTCAGAAACAACCCAATCCGTGGGGCCTCTACGACATGCACGGCAACGTATGGGAGTGGGTAGAGGATTGGTATGGACCTTATTCCAGCGGAGCGCAGACCGATCCTAAAGGTCTGAACTCGGGCTCGGGCCGGGTGGTTCGCGGCGGTGGCTGGTACGACGACGCCGGGAACGCTCGCTCGGCGTTTCGCGATTACTGGTGGCCTGACGCCCGCAATCTCTACGTCGGTTTTCGTGTATTGAGGACTATCCCTTGACCCTATTACCCTTTGTCTCTTAGCAGGCAAACCCTGCAGGCGCGAGGCAAGCCGAAGCGAAGCCGGCGCTAAGCAGCCGAAAGGGTGTGCGGGGATTCAGACCGCCCGGAGGGCGGACACGTTTAAATTCACTATCGTTCGAAGACAAAAAAGCAGTGTTAGCCCAATTGTTAGCGCACCCTGCGTAACTAAGCACAACCAGACGTAAATACACGAGACTTCACCTATCCTGTAAAACCCACAAAAACAACCACTTCCCAAACACGACGTAACCCCACCTAGTATCAGGTTACTCCTACCCGGGAAGCATTTAAATTTTACAGAAAAGGCGTAGCTCATTGCACTGCAACAGGCTACGCCTTTTTTATTTGCAGAAAATCCAAAAAAAATTTAGAACCGGACGAGATCAAAATAAGCGGTTCACACCGACACTTCTCAGCAAAACGTCTCGCCATAACCACGCATTGCGCCAGATAAATCGTTATTGGTCATCTACCTCGCAAAATGGTCCTTTAACTGCACGACACACCCACCCTCATCCCCCATCAAAAGCATTGTTTTTCTACTGCTAAAGTAATACACTATTAACAAGCCAGATCCCTATTGCAAGCACCTTCTCCCTTGCCAGCCTCTTCTATTTCTGATCCGGCGCGCTCCCCGTAGCCTCTCTTTTCCTCCCTCTCCCCCATGATGTTCATTTGGCCCGGCTGTATCTGGCACGGGCCCTAAACACAACTATCCTTATGTTAAAAAATATTTCTTTGTTTGCTTTAATTATGGTAATTGCGGTTGGCTGCGCGGATCCGATCAGCGTAACGGAGTCTGAAGCACCTGCTGTACAATCAGAACGTGGAAGGTTCATGCCGCCTGATGGCGCGCGTTTCCCTGATCAGACCATCGCAGCCTTTGTGGTTGACCAGGTCGATCAAACGGGTGAGTTTTCTGTGTTACTCGAAGCGGTAAGCCGCGCCGGCCTCGTAGATGCACTAACAACCAACAAGCCGCTAACGGTATTTGCACCAACAAACGATGCATTTATAAAGTTACTCGGTGACCTGGGTGTTGGTAGTCTTGATGAACTCATTGACGTTATCGGAATCGATGGTTTGACCGATGTGCTACTGTATCACATCGTTTCTGGCCGCGCTACAGCTGAGGTTGTGCTTGGCTCCAGTTCCTTGACAACCCTTCAAGGTGGATCACTTGTGCCTGGTCTCGGTGACGGTGGCGCATTTTTGACTGATGAAAACGGACGGACCTCAAACATTCTGGCGGTTAATTTCCTGCCTCGGAATGGTGTTGTTCATGTTATCGACACAGTAGTCCTGCCGTAAGGTAACCTATGCTTCAGGCGTGGCGGGCTTTGGAAGAGGCTTACTGCAATAAAACCTGAAACATGCTGTTAAACAGCGCCGGTGAATCCTCGATTCACCGGTTTTTTTGTACCCCTAACTGCGATCCTGACGCACTTCCATAAAACCTGCGCTCCTCGAGTTCATGCTTTGTAACTATAGCACGCTCGGATCTGTATAGAAACTATACACAACTTATCGTAACGGATCGTCCTCCTCTTTACAGAACTTGAGGCCATGAAGTCACCTCGACACCCACTTACGCTGACCTTCATTATCTGTATGCTAGTTGCATACGCCATTCCCCTCCATGCACAGGAAAAAGTGTCTCGCGTATCTTTGCCCGGCACTGAAATCAGATCATTGAAATCCACAAACACAGGTGAGCAGTACGACATCTATGTACATCCTGTAGCCAACGCCGACCCCCATGCACGCTACCCTGTTGTATTCATCCTCGACGCCCAGTGGGACTTTCCTATGATCACTGGCATTTATGGCGGACTCAACTACGACGAGTTTGTACCCAACGTTATTCTGGTTGGCATCACCTACAGTGGAGACAACCCCGATTATGGCAGCCTCCGTGCAATGGACATGACGCCTACAGCGTTGGCAAACGTACCCGGATCAGGCCGGGCACCCCAGTTTTTGTCGTTTATCAAAGAAGAGCTGATTCCTTTTGTTGAGGCTGAGTACAACGCAGATTCCGCCGGCCGCACCTTGATGGGTAGCTCGTACGGCGGCTTGTTTACGGTGTATGCACTCTTGCACGAACCTGACTTATTCACGCGCTATGTTGCCCCGAGCAGCGCGTTTCATTGGGATAATGGGGTCATCTTTCAGTATGAAGAAGCGCTGGGAAAGGAGCGATCTGATTTACCGGTCAAGCTGTTCATGACGGCCGGCGAACAGGAAGGCGTCGGCATGATCGATCCCATGTTCAAGCTCAAAAAAGCCTTGGAGAGCCGCAACTACCCCAACCTCAAGGTAGATGCCACCGTGGTACAAGGCGCCCGGCACTCCAGCGTCAAGCCTGAATCTTTCATGCGGGGGATGCGCTACGTGTTTGCCCCTGACACACTCCAACTCGCTCCGGAACTGCTGGCACCTGTTGCCGGCAAATACAAGCTTGATATTCCAGAACCTGAAGAAATTATTCTTACCATCACCCAGGAAGGCAACCAGCTTTTTGCTGAGTCTCAGTGGGATTGGGGGAAAATTGAGCTGTTTGCTGAATCTGAGACTACGTTTTTCTTCGAGCAATTTAATGGCCGAATCATGATTGAGCGGAATGGGGATGAGATGATCAACAAGTTAAAGATCGATCTGGGCAGTGTGCTGACGGCGCATCGAATAGAGGAATAGCAAGGTGGGTTTGTTGGCTATCGCCTTTTGGGTGCTGCCATCCTGGTGGATACCCAATCAAGTTGGGTATGACGCAAGGGGTGTAGCAATGCCCTAAAAACATTCGGCAATCGGCATGCCCTTAACCTTCAGCCAGCCAAAGGCAGCGTGCGTTTTTCCTGCGCGCTCCGATACGCGGTATCTACAATCTGCTGACCGATGCGTGCAATTTCTGGCGACAGCGGGCCATCCAAGGGGCGATTGTTTTCGATGCAGTCGATGAAGTACGGGATGGCGGCGTTATGCGGGAAGAGGATTTTATCTACCGGGATATCTACGCCGGCCGGATACTCCCTGTCCTGCACGCGGATCGTTGGCTCGTAATCATAGCTGCTGATGGTCCCGGCGCTACCTTTGAGCACAAAGCCACATTTGGGCTGCGGCTGCATCGTCCACGGATCGGTAAAAGTGCCCCAGCGGGTTTCAAATTTGGAGAGGCCACTTGCATACCGGCAGATGGTGATGCTGTGCTCATCGACCTCCAGGCCCGCTGTTTCATTCCACATTGCAGTCACTTCCACCGGGGTTTCGCCGGCGTGGTACCAGGTGCCGAGGGTTGTACCGTATCCCAGGTAGTCGAGCATCGACCCGCCACCGCGCGACTTTTTGTAGAACCAGCTGCCAGCTTTCGTTTCAGTGGTGGGCTCCATCTCAATTTTATCCGCGCCATGGTACAGCGGCCCGCGGTTGCCGTCGTAAAAATGGACCTCCTGCAGCTTGCCAATCCGTCCTTCCGATACCAACCGCTTGGCGGTGATGTGTGAAGGATACCAGCGCAACGGCCAATTGATCGCCAATTGTTTGCCAGTGCCGGCCATCGCTTCAATCATCCGGTCCGCTTCTTCCAGTGTCGCAGCGAACGGTTTTTCCATCAGGATGTGCACGTCGTATGGCGCCACCTTTTCCGTCCACTCCGCATGCTCTGATGCAGCGGGACAAAGGATCACAAGATCTGGCTGCGTTTGCTCCAGACAGGCTTTGTAGTCGGTAAATACCTGCTCGTCTGACAAACCGAAGTTTTCTTTTGCGCTTTGCATGCGCTCCGCCTGCAGGTCGGAAATACCGACAATTTCGGCGCTCGGGTGTTCAAAAACTTCCCGAAGGAGGTCTCCCATATGAAAATGGTCGAAGTTAATGCCGGCTACGCGCATAAGAATTGGGACTGATTCTGGTGAACAGCAGGCAATTTGTGCATGCTGCATGTTGAGGTCGAGGTAATATAATTTTACCTTTCGATACGCGCAATTATTGATATATTCTATCCGCTATACTATCAGCTCCATCGTTTTACAGAATTAGTTTGGTCTGCTATGCGCACCTTCATCCTGTGGCTCGCCCTTTGCTTTGTCGTCACCATCAATACGCCCGCGCCTGTAATTGCACAGGATGATCAGGACCGGTTCCAGAAAATTGAACTGGCCGGCGGCCTGAACGAACCCATGGAATTGGCCGTACTGCCAGACGGACGCGTGTTGCTCGTTGAGCGCGTCGGTGGCATCAAAATGTACAGCCCGCAAACAGAGACCACTGAACTGCTCCTTACGATGAACGTGCATTATGGCCACGAAGATGGCTTGCTCGGTCTCACGCTCGACCCTGACTTTGTCCAGAACAGCTGGATCTACCTCTTCTACTCTCCAGCCGATGATGAACCGCGGCAACGCGTATCGCGGTTCACTTTTACCGGGACAACCATCGATTTAGCCAGCGAAAAAGTGCTGATCGAAATTCCAACCCAGCGCGTTGAGTGCTGCCACTCGGCCGGCTCACTCGCGTTTGGCCCCAACGGTAACTTGTTCATTGCGGTGGGTGACAACACTAACCCGCACAACCCCGGCTACTACAACTCCATTGACGAACGCGAAGGGCGCGCGTATTGGGACGCCCAGCGCACCGCCGGCAACTCACAGGACCTGCGCGGTAAAATCCTGCGCATCACCCCGCAGCCTGATGGCAGCTACACCATTCCTGACGACAACCTGTTTCCTAAAGATGGTGAAGAAGGCCGGCCTGAAATCTATGTCATGGGATGCCGCAACCCCTACCGCATTGGCATAGACCAGAAAACAGGCGCAGTATTCTGGGGAGATGTGGGGCAAAATACGATCAACAACCCTGAACGCGGACCCATTAGTTACGATGAGTTTAACATGGCGACCGAAGCCGGCTTCTTTGGCTGGCCCTACTTCGCGGGCAACAACGGCGCGTATGCCGACTTCGACTTTGAGACTGAAGAAATTGGCCCCTTCGCTGACCCGACCGCCCCGACAAACGATTCTCCAAACAACACAGGTACACAGACTTTGCCGCCGGCACAGCCGGCATTAATCTGGTACTCTTACGGCGAGTCTGAAGATTTTGCACACCTGAAAACCGGTGGTAAATCTCCTATCGGCGGCCCAACGTACTACTCGGATCTGTACCCTGTTCAATACGACACGAGCAACCCCGCGCCCTGGATCGACGCGTACCTCAAAGCCGACAACACCCTCACCTTCCCCGACCGCAGCTTCCCGAGCAGCTACGACGGCAAGCTCTTCATTGCTGAATGGATGCGCGACTGGGTAAACATGGTCACATTTGATGAAAACGGTGCCCTGAGCGAAATCGCACCCTTTCTACCGAACGAAACATTTAGCCACCCGATCGAACTGGAATTTGGTCCGGATGGTGCACTTTACATGCTCGAGTATGGCCCGTTCTGGTTTGCGCAGCACCCGGAAGCGAAGCTGGTCCGCATTGACTATGTGCGCGGAAACAGGCCGCCGGTTGCGCGTATCGAGGCCAGTCAGACGGTCGGCGCGGCGCCTTTGACGGCACAGTTCTCTGCCAGCGCATCGTATGACCTCGACGAGACAGATACCCTCTCTTACAGCTGGCGTTTGGGCCCATCCGCTACTTCAACTAAGATGGATGCGGCGTACACGTTTGAACAACCGGGCGTGTACACGGTCACGCTTGCGGTAACAGATGGTGAAGGTGTGACCGCTAGTGTAGATCAAACCATCAAAGTGGGCAACAGCATGCCCGAGATTTCGCTTGAGGTTGCCGGCAACCAGTCGTTTTATTGGCCTGATCGATCCATCGCATACCAGGTTCATGTTAAAGATTTAGAAGATGGGTCACTCAACGCTGGTATCGCTCCCGAAGATGTCGTTGTTACCATCGGCGCTACCGATATGGCCCCGGATGTCACCATGCTCGCACAGGATCATACCAATGCGGTTAACGCTTACATCCCCAGCGGCTTGAAGTTGATCAATGACAACGGCTGTAAAGCGTGCCATGCGATTGCAGCTGCGTCCGTCGGGCCTAGCTATACGGAGATTGCAGACAAATACGAGGACGGGGATAGCGAGGTGGTTGAGATGCTCGTAGGCAAAGTTATCGAAGGCGGGAGCGGTACGTGGGGCGACCGGATCATGTCGGCCCATCCACAACTGTCGCGCGAAGCAGCTACTGATATGGTGCAGTATGTATTGAGCCTGTCTGAGCCACCGCCCACTGCGGAGCGCATGCCGACAACAGGGAATCTGAAACCAAAATCGACCGACGAGCTTGTTTTTAATGTGACCTATCGCGATCGCGGCGGGGACACCATCCCCTCGCTCACTGCCCAATCACAATTTTTGCTGCGCAGCGCGCGTATGAAAGCCGTCCGTAGTGACACCTACCACCAGGCTTCCAAATTTAACAGCGAAGTGGTGCGCTTTCTGGCCTCTGGTGGCTACATCACGTTTGAAGATGTAGACCTGACCAACATTACCGGCATCACCACTTTCCTCTCACTTTTCAAAGCCACAGCTACGCTTGAGGCACGTTCAGGCGGCATAGATGGCGATTTGCTGGGTAGCGTCCGGCTAGACCCAACCTACACGGAAAGGGCTGTAGGTGCAACCGTTGGAGGAGCCAATGCTACAGCGTTCACCATGTCTTTTGAAGAAAAGGTTACAGGCCGGCACGACATCTACCTGGTCTTCAAAGTAAACGAAGGCGAACACTACGCTTCCAGTACGGCCATTATGGAGTGGGTGCAGTTTGATCGGTGACGCCGAATGTACAGATGCATTATACCAGCAGCGACTACAGGACCGTACCCCATAACAAACACAGGTAACTACACAGATTGATCTGCATCGCGGAATTAACAGACATTACTTGCGCAAACCTGTATCATAAATAAACCACTCTGACGCACCCTTCCTGTAGAAGCTATAAGGCTCTAGCTTCATCCCTCTGTTTATTTTTGATCGTAAAAGATCAGGTCATTGTTCAACTACGAGCCAAACGAAACGGCAACGAGCATTGAAGATACGGTGCTGGACGGCATAGCTTCCTTCGACATCTACCCCTACCCGGCACAGGATCAGGTACATGTAGCCCTGCAACTCTTGCAAACAGCTTACATTCAGCTTGAAGTGTTTGACGTGCTTGGCCAGAGGGTGAGAGCACTGGCAGAAGGAACAGTGCCTTCCGGCGTGCAACTGTTCTCCTGGCTGCCTAACAATACAACCACCGGCCTCTACTTTGTACGGCTTTCTGTAGATGGCACCGTCCAGACGAAGCCGATTGTGTTGGTTAAGTAACAGCGGCTCGAACGGCCGTCAAGAAAAAAATAATCCGCGTTGCTAAAACACCCGTTGGGTCTTGAAGACCCGACGGGTGTTTCAAAAAAGACGTATTGCGGCACAAAAACGTACCGTCCCGCTACCCATAATATTCCGAATAAACGCTACATCAAGTGGCTTAATCTTTCGCTCCCCAAACGGTTGGTAGCGTGAAAGAGATGCAACTCCGTATCTCTCACGTTCCTGCAAACGCGCTACAAATACTCGATCTCAGCCAAGCGGGTTGATAAACTTCCCAAGCAGCTTCACAACAACCCCACCCACCTGTGAGAAATTTTGCTGCAAGGATGCAATCTGCTCTTGCTGGTTTGTGCTCGATTGAATGATTGTAGCCAATGCCTTAAATCGTTCTCTATCGATTGGCTCAGGCAGGATTGCGTTGAGTTCTTCTGACGACAAAGGAGACAGCGCAGCAATTTCGTCTGCCAGTGCCTCATTCGTTTGCGCACTTTCTTCTGAAAAATCAAATGGACTCCCAAGCATGATAACACCTGTTCTTTTAGTGGATCTCTGATGATCAATATTCATTCAGTGAGCCTTTTAAAACGTCGCTGTTACAGCCACACCTGCGACTGTGGAATCTTTTTTCGAGACTGGTACTTCGAGTACTGCTCCGCCCAGGGCCCGAAGGAAGTCCTTCATGCCAGACGTCCCGCTGTCGGCTGCATTTAAAGCACGCGATGCAAGACTGCTTGCATGCATAGCTTTATTTAACAGCACATTTTGGTTTTCCAGGAGTCCCAGCTTGCGTAAGACAATCTCCTTCTGCTCCGTTATCTCAGCAGTGGTTCGCAAGTTTGCCTCAATGGTCGACTGCGCCCGATACAAGTCTACGTATGTCTCGCGTAAATGGGATAAAACGGCCTGCTCTTGTTCATCAATTCGGCCAATCATCACCGTTCGCTGTTTTTCGATTTGCACAACTGCCGCTTCCCCAAAACCAATTAGCACATTGCCCAACTCAGCTTTTTGTGCTTTCACAGCTTGAAAAACGCTTGTTCTCAATGCCGCCGGCAAGTGGCTAATCTGGGCTTCAACACTATCCTGGTTGAGTGAAGAAACCATATACGCTTCAGTATGTGTAGCTTTAAACCGCTCATTTTCAACAGCTCGCGCCAGAAATTCAGGCACCCACTTTTCACGCATAAAGACATCCACATCTTCACGCAATTCATTGTAGTACAGCTTTACAAATGCCTCGTGCGATGTTTGAATCTGCGTCGTTTGCTCCCCGACGATTTCCGACAATTCAACAGATGCCTTTGGGATCTGCGTACTCGTGCAACCAATGATCAGTAACGCAACTGTAATCACACCAGCTCGACTTATTCCTTTCATTTGGACACTCCTTTAGCATGCTTTTACTTTGGTGAGCATATCAACGTCCTTTAGACTGCTTGATATAAACCACAGGAGCGTATCAAAAAAAGGGTCATTACCACCGCGATTTAGGCCAGGGAGGAACTCCTCGGCCGTTATTTCTCACAGAAAAAAAGAGAGCGTAACCTATTGTTTTCAAATAGATTACGCCCTCTACGAAGCGTACAAATTCAGATTTATTGAGGGACAGGCTTTGCCAGCTTAGTTCTCTGCAATTTTATCTGACAGGTGTTCAAGTGCATCCACTGTTAAACGCTTGTTGGGTGTTCTTCGCAAAGCCGTTTGCAAGATCTCTCTGGCCTCTTCCAATCTCCCCATTTCAATCAGCATTTCTCCTAGCATTTCATGGCTTGGCTTGGGTGGGCTTGGAGGCCCAAAACCGAAAGACATACCACTTTCCAGGGCAACGGCTTCTCTCATTACCGCAATGGCCTGGTCGGCTTTACCCTCTTCAAATAGGATTTGTGCGTTGAGCTGCATGCGCTGGACAGCCGGCTTCATGCGCGGCTCATGGTCTGCAGCAAATCCCTGCTTATCCCAAAAAGAAAAGATAGAATCCAGCGGTGCCTCGGCTGTATTATACAGCGCCCGGGCAGCTTCAGTATCACCTTGTGCCAACGCAACAAATCCATCCATCACAAGCAAATCAAACCTCGCGCGATAGTCATCCCCTACATCAGCATTATTCAAAGCAATGTCACCATCCCACTCTTTGGTATCGAACAGGTACATCGCTCGCTGCCATCCATAGTGGTAGGCCGGCCCCGTGCCCTTCATTTCACCCCGGGCAATGTTCTGCTGGCACCGCAGCATAATTTCGTGGGCTTTGTCGCGGTTGCTTTGCTGCAGGTACCCGTACATCAACCAGGATGCGTAATGCCCGCAACCCGCTGCCGCTTGTTCATTCGCAGCGCGGCGCTCATTCATGATATCCAAAGCCCGGATGTTGGCACGAATCACGCCGTCCCAATCGCCCAGGGCAAGGAAGATGTGGGTTGTCATGTGTTGCGCATGTGCCGCGTTGGGTGCGATGTCTGCATACGCTTGTGCAGCTTTAAGTCCGAGTGGTACGTGGATGGGATCGTCGGTAGCATGGATCAGGTAATGCGCAACACCCGGGTGGCCGGGGTACAACACGATAAACTGTTGCATGAGTGCCGCAGCCTGCATGTAGAGCATAAAATCGCGCCCCTCGTGGGCAGTGCCCATAATCGACAGCGCGTATTGCGCCGCCACTTCGACATTTTTCGGATACTTGTCATGCAACGCGGCCATAAATGCCATGTAGCGGTCGTCTCGGTCGTGTTTTTTACCTTCACCGTAGAGGATATCTGCGGCAGCCAGTAAATCGCGCGCCAGTTCGGATGCTGTTTTTTCTTGTCTGGCCGCCGGCGTCGGAGCATACGTATTCAGGATTGCCAATGCCTTCTCCCGGTCCTGCTGCATCCAGATCGGGTGGTTGTGCGTCATGGCTTCGCCCCAATAGGCCAACGCAAAGTCCGGGTCGATACTCCGGGCCTCTTTAAAGTCATCGGCTGCATCCCCATATTCAAAATTGTGGAGTTGCGCGAGTCCATGCAGGAAAGGTTGCTGTGCGTTCGCTGCACCGGTGTTTTCCAGTGCTACTTGCCCGACATCACTGAGGTCAACATTTGGCTGTGCCAGTACAGGCTTGCACGAAAGCAATAACGCGATACATGTTATTTGAAATCCCTTTGCCAGCATATCTTTACGATGAGCTATCTGTGAATACGAGCGTCGGTTTGAATCATCTATAACATACCAATATTTGCCCTCAGTATAAACCGTTTACAATCCTCTCCTAACACCTCCTAAAAATACAACCCAGCCTCTACCCTGGCCCCAAAAGTAGAATGCTTGTCCGGATTTGCCATAGCTGGCAGGTATGCTTAAGCGGTATCCTGAATACATCTTGGATTCCGTTAACAAATGCCATTTCGTACCATGAAATTTTTCTCCAACATGCTCACCTTCACTTTGATTGCGATAACCTGGACAGGTTGCGGCACAACGTCCAACGATTCAGAACTCCTGGGATAACAGCTTTATTAGGGCATACCTACCCGATGGCAACACAGTCGAACTTAACCTGGAAAGTTTTTGAATCTCCCACCGCACAAGCCTGGTGGTACCATGCAGCTACGGGTATCTGTGTAGATGGTGGCAAAATGGATGTAGCGCCAGCTGTCTCATTTGATCCTCCTGGAGATGAATCCCGAGGCAATGACTGGGCCTTACTTATTGAAGCCTAGGCGCTCGATTCGCAATCCCCTTACGCGTAACTGACAAAGGTCATTGTTGCTGCATGGCGGCTTGCTGCTTTGCCCGCCCATTAAAAGCTTCTCGGGGCTTCATCGGGGTTTCGTTGAGTAGAATTTCGCCAGGCTTTTCCTGGTAGTCTGATAGCGCGACGCGTACCCCTACGCCAAGCCTTTCGGTTGCATCACCTTTGAAGGTGCCGCGAGTTGGAGGAACGTCAGCATAATCGCGCCCAATGGCTACACGAATATGGCGCTCACCTGCAATAAGGTTATTCGTTGGATCAAAACCAATCCACCCCAATTCCGGCAACCAGGCTTCCATCCAGGCATGCGTAGCGTCCTCCGCTGATCGATCCTCATCTTCATTCCGATGAAACAGGTAACCGCTCACATACCGGCAGGGAATGCCTACCATACGGCCAAGGGTAATCATAATATGGGTAAAGTCCTGGCAAACCCCACGCCTTACTTTTAGCGCTTCGTCTATCCTAGATTCAACGTGGGTACTCTGCGGCGCATAGTCAAAACCCTCATAGATGGATTTATTGAGCTTAATTAGTGTCGTGAGCGGGTCAGCCAGCCGGCCCAACTTTAATTCTTTGGCCATGGTCAGCAACAATGGCGTTGACTGTGCAAAGTCACTCGGATTTACATAATCCCAATGGATATCCCTTGCTTCGCCATCGAGTGCGTCCCAAGAAATAGCTGGCAGAGCGTCCGGCAACGTAGAAAAAGGCATTACTTCCACCGTGGCATCCGCTTGCAGCAATAACTCGGTATGCAAAGCAGGAATATCAAAGTGGTGGACCGTATTTAACATGAAGTCCTGGTAAGAAGAGACAGCGACGTGCGGTTGAACCGAAATGGAGAAATTCACACATAACTGCTTGCCCTCACTCCGGGGCTGCATACGCAACTCGGTAACGCTCTCGCGTACGGGGCGGTCGTATTGAAATCGCGTGATGTGTTGGATGGTATATCGCATAGCTAATCAAGGCAGGGAAGCAAACTTTCGATCGGTGAATACCTGGTCATTTAATATCTGGCCATAGAAGATGCCGGCAATTTTTCATCTACCGGATAATGGATATAATTTTGATAGAGCAAAGTGTGTATCTGTCTACACTCCATCTGTATATCCCGCAACACGACGTAGAGATTGTTGGAAATAATCTCATCGATGTGCCCATAATCTAGCATCGCTTTGAGCCGGCCTACAGCACGTATGACATTGCTGTTTTTGTGTGACTCAGCGGCGTCTGCGATGAAAAACAGGGCATCACGCACCATCATTACGGAAAAATGGACAGAGTGGGGAAACTCTTCATTCAAGAGCAGAAACTCTGCAATCCAGGAGAACTTTGTGTTTGCTGTGTAAACTTTGCAATACGCCTCCCACGCGGTACAACTACGAAGCAGACATACAGCATCCTGGTGTGCCTCACGCGAGAGTTCGAGTGCTTCGAGTCCGAGTCCCCGGAGATACACATCAAGCAAGGTCGAAATATTGCCGGCCCGCTCGATAAACTGACCAACCTGAATAAATTGCCACCCTTGCCCCCTGTTCATCGTTGAGTCGGTGATGCCTTGAAACAGGTGGGTTCCTTGCTTGACTTCCTGAAAAAATGCGTGCGGTTGCGCCCAAACTGTTTGCGCATTGGCCGCTGTAACATTCAAATAGAGACGGTTGACTTGCTCCCACATTTCGGAACTGATTTCTTCGCGCACCTGCCGCGCATTTTCGCGCGCTGCAGCGATTGTCGAAGCAATGGATCCGGATTCATTTGTATCAAACGAGAGGCGCTGCATGTACGAAAAAGGACGCGCAGGTTCATCCATCTCCACCTGAATGCCCAGACTGGCAAAGAGCTTTTCCCATGCCTTCGCTGCGGCATCGGGCGAGCGCTCTGGCAACAGATCCAGCGTCACATCTAACAAACGGGCCGTATGTTGGGCCCGCTCCAGATAGCGGCTCATCCAGTAGAGGTTGTCAGCAACCCGAGACAGCATCATGGTCTACACCGTTTAAAGCATTGAAAATCAAACAAAGAAAGTCGTACAACAGTAGGAATTTCTTTGATATTCGATGTTGCTCGTGCCTTACTCATGCAGGACCCAGGTATCTTTACTTCCGCCACCCTGTGAAGAGTTAACCACGAGTGATCCCTTTTGCAAAGCAACGCGGGTCAACCCGCCCGGTACAATGTTAACTTCAGCACCATTTAGCACAAAGGGCCGCAAGTCTACATGGCGGGATTCGATGTGACCGTCGATGAAACAGGGTACGCACGAAAGATCTAGCGTAGGCTGAGCGATATAGTCGCGCGGATTTGCCTTGATCCGCATCCTGAATTCCTCGCGCATCGCCTTGGTACTGTGGGGCCCGATTAACATGCCGTAGCCTCCCGATTCGCCAACTGCCTTTACAACCAGCTGATCCAGCCGGCCCAGTACGTGCTGCAATTGCGCTTTGTCCTCCAGCAGATAGGTCTCCACGTTCTCGATAATAGGATCTTCACCGAGATAATACTTGATGATTTGGGGTACGTACGCATAGACCGCTTTGTCGTCTGCGACACCCGTGCCCACAGCATTGGCCAGAGCCACGTTGCCGGCGCGGTACACATTGAATAAACCCGACACGCCCAGAATGGAGTCTGGCCGAAAAATCAAGGGATCCAAAAAATCGTCATCAATTCGGCGGTATACGACATCAACTTTGTGTAGTCCTGCCGTCGTTCGCATGTACAGAAAGTTGTTGTGTACCAGTAAGTCACGGCCTTCTACAAGCGGAACGCCCATCTGCCGGGCCAAAAAGGTGTGCTCAAAATATGCCGAGTTGAATACCCCGGGCGACAGTAGTACAATTTTGGGTTCAGCAACATGATCTGGCGCCAGTGCGCGCAGGGTAGCGAGCAGGGTTTGGCCATAATGCATAATGGGTTGCACACCGTAATGCTGAAACATGCCGGGAAAAACGTGTTTCATCACCTGCCGATTCGCGAGCATATAAGAAACGCCGCTGGGGACGCGCAGGTTGTCTTCCAGGACCATAAACTTCCCGTCCCCGACCCGAACGAGGTCCGTGCCGGCAATGGCAACGTATGCATTCCGTGGTATCGATACGCCCCGCATTTCACGACGATAGTGTTTGCTGCTATAAATCAGCTCCCGGGGGATAATACCCGCTTTCAGGATTCCACCCTCGTGATAAATATCCTTTAAGAAGAGATTAAGTGCCGTTATGCGCTGGGTCATCCCATCCTTTATGGTCTGCCATTCAGCATTTGAAATAAGCCGTGGCAGCAAATCATAAGGAAAGATGCGCTCGGTCCCTTTGTTTTCTGCATACACGGTAAACGTGATCCCTTGCTGCAGAAAAGACAAATCAGCGGCACTCTGGCGGTGTACCAACTCATTATCCGGTAATTGGAGTAGAAAGCGATACAACGCTTCATAGTTAGGCCAGGCCCGGGCCGAAATAGGGCAATGGGCCGAGTTCAGTTTCGAAGAAGCCAGAACCCTGATCCCCGTGCATGACCGCGTTCGACAGCGCTTATCTTGCCGGTCTAGGGCCGGGCGTCAGTGTCTTTGATCCGTACCAGCATGGGGGAGCAATTTTAGACAAGTTTTGGTACGACGCCTCGCATATCAGGCCAAAACCTGCCGGGGTTTAC
>JBCCIM010000040.1 GCA_039111535.1 Bacteroidota bacterium
ATCCGCATAAAAATGAAGGGCGGTGCCTGCTCTCGCTTGTAAATGAGAAACAGCTGCGGCGCATTCTAAAGCGTATGCTAGACGAGGACCAATTCCTCTCAGACTACGGCCTCCGGGGACTCTCGAAAGAGCACGAAGACAATCCGTTTGTGATAAATATTGACGGCAATGTTCACTCGGTCGAATATGAGCCGGCAGAATCAAAAACCTATCTCTTTGGCGGCAACTCCAATTGGCGGGGGCCCATCTGGTACCCGGTCAATTATCTCATGATCGAGTCGCTCCAGAAGTTCAATCACTACTATGGCAATGCGTTCAAAGTAGAAATGCCGGCTGGCTCCGGAGAAGAGAAAAACCTGTGGGATGTGGCGTCTGAAATTTCAAACCGGCTGGTTAAACTCTTCCTGCGGGATGAGTCTTCCGGACGCCGGCCTGTATACGGCGACACAGATTACTTCCAGTTTGATCCGCACTGGCGCGACAATATTCTGTTCTATGAATACTTCCATGGCGACAACGGTGCCGGCATTGGCGCGAGCCATCAGACCGGGTGGACAGCGCTCGTAGCCAAGCTCATCCAGCAGTCTGGGGGCCTGGCTCAACAGGAGAAGCAACAGGAATCAAGCAAAAAAGAGCCGGCACCCACGGTATAAACACACAAACTAAAAAGGGCGTGGCTTGCGCATCTTTCAATACGCAAACCACGCCTAACTTTGCACTGATCACAGGAACAGGGTTTAGCGCATAAGTACAGCGCGCTCGGTGTGTTGTGTTGCACCTGAAACTATCCGAATGAAATAAACGCCGTTAACGGCTCCGGCGCCATCCCACGTCATGTTGTGCTTGCCTGCAGGCAACACGGCGTTGTGCAAGGAAGCAACCTGGCGGCCAAGTAAATCATACACTTCAACAGCCACGTGCTGACTAGACGCGACATCCAGCTGCATATTTACCCGAGAAGCGAATGGATTGGGATAGGGTGCTGACACGGTAAAACCACTGGGCAGGCTTGCTACAGATTCCGTGCTAACCGACACCTGGCCACCGGAGGAAAAACGGGCCATAAAAATGTCATTCTGGCCGGCGCCAAACCTTATATCTTCGCCCGTGCTGTAGTCCACATCCAACTCACCGCCAAAACCACCAGTTAGTACCACATTGTATAAGGAGTCAAAAGCGACGCCATGGCCGCCGCTTAATCCCGTTGACGGCAAACTGAACATGGTTCTGAATGCCCCGAGGCTATCATAGCTTGCCACAAAGACATCTGACCCAGAAGTTGAAGAAATGATAGCTGTATCCAGGCCTGGATCAAAGTCGACTTCACCAATGTGTGAACCCGTGATAAAGCTCACGCCGTCTTTATCAGTAAACACATCTTTGGATTCACTGGTACCGCCTTTAAACACATTCGCAAATCTGAGTTCACCAGTTGGTTTGTAGCTTGCCAGAAACGCGCTGCCCAACGCATCAGCTGAGCGTTGAACCAGATCACCATCGCCATCAGCATCTTCCGGGTCATATGCAACGACACCAACGCTTTCACCTGACATGTAGATATTGTCTGCAGCATCTATTCCCAATTCAACCTTGCGCTCGATCACAATACGGTTGGCAGTATCGTAGGTGTATACAAATCTGAAACGGCCGGCATCGTCGTAGCTTACCAGGTACATATCAGACAACGACTCAGCGACGCGAATCTCCGTGTCGCCATCTCCATCTTTGTCCTCCGGATCAAAAGCCACTTCGCCGACAAAGAAACCGGCAACATATACATTTTTCTGTGAGTCAACTGCGATACCTGCTCCATAATCGAGACTCGGACCGCCAAATCCGTATGCATAACGGTACGCACCAGTTTTGGTATAGCTGGCAATGAATACATCAGAATTGCCGTTATTCGCCAGCACACCGGTTGTGTCTGCGGGATTGAAATCGAGTGCGGTTACATAGTGTCCCGTCACATAAACATTGTCGTCTTCATCCAGCGTAACGGCATATCCATTCCCGTTGGATGTATTTTCACCGCCCGCCGGAGACACAGCAAACTGTACTTCCCCATTGCTGTTGTAACCGGCTATAAAGAAGTTGCCCGAAGTGCCCAACTCTCCCATTGGATCCGGATCAAAATCGAGATACCCAAACGGTTGGTGGCCTGTGATCACAAAAAAACCATCAGGCGCCACAGCGATGTCGCCAACCGATTCATGGCTTGCAAACGGTCCACTGATACTGAATGCAAAGCGCATCGTACCCAGTGGATCGTATGAGGCTACAAATGCATCCGTGTTATTATTTGCCAGAAAACGTTGGCCGGCGCCCGGATCAAAATCCAGTGTATCTCTGAAATTTCCTACAAAATAGGCGTTGCCTGCCTTATCCATTTCAACCTCAACGCCGAGGTCAAATGACGTCCCGCCAAGGCTGTGTACAAATTGTGCGTTGGCCGGCAGAGCAACACAAAGCAATAGCAGAAGCAGACAAACAGACGTGGAACGTGGGGATATGTGGTATAAATAATTCATTTCTCTTGACGCGTATAATTGATGAACAAGGGAACTCCAATTCATCTAGCGACAAAAAAAACAGATTGTGGACACGGCGAATATTATGTGCCACAAACTTGGCTGCTCATCCGCGGGGCAGCATTATTTCGAAGGTTGTACCTTTACCCGGCACACTCGAAACACCCATCTCGCCACCATAACTCATGGTTACGATATCGTAAGCAAGCGACAACCCGAGGCCTGTACCTTTGCCCGTAGGTTTGGTTGAATAGAAAGGCTCAAAGACTTTTTTAGTAACCTCATCGGGTATCCCTGGCCCATTGTCATGCAGACGAATAACCACGGCGCCAAAGCGAGAAACGGTCTCTATGGTAATTTCCGGTTGATAGGCCGCATGTTCAGGTGATTTCTTTTTCTCACACACAGCATAGATAGCATTGTCAATCAAATTCACCAGGACACGCCCGAGCTCCTGCGGCGCGAGTTCATAGTCTCCAATATGGGCATCAAGTTGCTGCTTAACGGTAATGTCGCACGCATGTTTTGTTTGCTTGACCCCATAAAATGACAGCTCAACTATTTCCTGCACAAACGCATTAATATTGGTGGGCAACCGCTCCTGGCGCGTCGCGTTGGCGTGCTCAAGCATACTCTGTACAATACCGTCAGCACGGTGGCTGTGCTCGTTTACCTTTTGCGCGTTAAACGAAAAGTCCTGAATAATCGACTCAAACTTATCGGCCACATCTTCTACCTTCTGCTCTTTGCCTTCGTGGATTTCAGTGATCAATTCCTGTGACAGTTCGACATTGAGTTTGGAAAAGTTGATGATAAAGTTCAGCGGATTGCGAATTTCATGGGCAACGCCGGCCGTGAGTTGCCCCAACGAGGCCATTTTCTCCGAGTGAATAAGCTTTTGTTGCGCACTTTTCAGGTCGTGATGTACAGCCTGCAAATTGGTGTGCGCCACGCTTTTTTGTCGGTACAGCCGATACGCAAAGAGCGCAAGGCCTAGCAACAGAAAAAAAGCAAGCAACATGAGTAATATCAGCCGTTGTTGGCCGGCCCGGTCTCGTTCCAGGCCTTGAATTTTCAGTTGCTGCTCCTGGGATTGAAACTGGGTACGCAGCGCAGCAAGGACTGCTTCATTCTCTTTATTGAAAAGCGAGTCGTTAGCGGCTTTAAACGCTTTATGCGCATCCAGCGCGAGCTCGTATTCACCAAAACCCTCGTGGAGCAAATAGAGCTCTCGGTAGCCCTTCTTTTTCAACGGATCAGCCTGAATCTCCTCGGCAATGGCGAGCCCACTCTGAAGCGATTCAAGTGCTTCGTCATAATGTGCCTGTCGGCGATACAGCTGGCCGGCATCAATTTCAACAGTAGCCAATCCTTCTTTTTCACCCAGGTCTTCGTACAAAGCACGGGCATCCTCATAACTTGCAAGTGCCCTGCTCACATCCCTGTTTTCCATGTACGCCTGCCCCAGGTTATTCAGGATTCTGGCCTGGGAAGACTGATCGCCAAACGTGCGGTAAACATCAAGCGAGGCATTGTAGAGCGAAATAGCTTCGCTTCGCTGGCGCTGCTCCAATCGAATAGAGGCCAGGTTCGCACGCGCATCGGCACTACATTTTGCCTGCCCTGTCTGCTGGCACACTTCGATTGACCGGTTGTGATAACTTACAGCTTCGTCTTTCTCGCCAATCAAATCGTAAAAAATACCGATGTTACACAGGGCGAGGCCGGCACCAACATAGTCTTTGTGCGCCTCGTGCAATTCGAGTGCATCTGTGTAGAAACCCAGTGCTTCTCCAAACCCACCCTTCAGGTCATACACAATACCGACATCCAGAAATATTTTACCTACGCCTGCAAAGTCGCCGGCGCGTTCATAAAAACCCATCGCATCAGCAAACAAATCAAGCGCACTTTCAAGATCACCATAGCGATAACTCACTTTACCCAGGCTGTGCAGCACGTATGCTTGTCCCGCAGCATCTTCATGTGCTTCCAATACGGTGAGCGCCTTCATGAATTGTGTTTGTGCATCTTCCAATGCCCCATCATTGAGATACAATTCGCCGCGGAGCATGTCAGCTTTCGCATCGATCAGCGCATTTTCTGCCAGATGGGCCTGCTGGCGCAAATACCCGTATTGCGCGCGTGCAGCATCAATCATCCCCTGCACGAGATAGGCCTGTCCGCTTCCGTAGTGTAAATCAGCACGTTGTAGTGCCGTTGGGTTGACGTCTGCGATACCATCCAGTGCTTTCGCATACTGAATTGCCTGCTGCGGATCTTTCCATGCCAGCTCTACCACCAAGAGGCGGTGTATCTCAACCCGATCCAAACCAACAGCCGTTTCAAGGCGGCTTTCAAGGCTATCCCTCACCGATTGCGCACGCGCCTCCTCTGCCAGCAACGGGACAAGCAGTAATAAAATCAAGCGTATAAAAATGGAGGCGCGGGACATACAATTAATGCTGGATTCTCGGTAATTGCCGCACGAACTGATACAGGTTGGCATTACTCAAAGCGCGCTCAAATTAATAAATACGACAAGCTTGCGCTAATTCATCACATAACACGGCAAAACAACGTGTAGATGGCGACTCTTGCTGCCTATAACAACAAGCCAAATGTAATATCAGATCTGCACCAAAAAACAGAAAGATGCCTTAATAAGATGACTTGCCTATATTGCTACCCGGCAGGGGGTATAGACATCAACCATCCATTTGTCAACCACCGGCCGGGGCCTTTATTTCATAGCACCAATTCCCTACCAAAATGCCCCTCATCGGGCCTGCACCATGCAAAAAACACACTTTCCCTCCGTGATCTTTTCAAAACCCTCAGTTTCGTCTGGCATCATGTTGATGTTGCTCATCCTGTCGATTTTATTCCCGAGTGAGAGTCAGGCACAGCAGTATGATGAATCATCCTACCAGGCGTTGCAGTACCGGAGCATAGGCCCGTTTCGTGGCGGGCGGTCTGCGGCAGTGACAGGGGTTGCCGGCAAGCCCATGTTATACTATTTCGGCGCTACAGGCGGTGGCGTTTGGAAAACAACTGATGGCGGACAATCCTGGCAAAACATATCAGATGGCTACTTTGGTGGCTCAATTGGCGCTGTTGCGGTAAGTGAATGGGATAACAATGTGATGTATGTGGGTGGCGGTGAAAAAACAGTGCGCGGCAATGTATCGCATGGGTACGGCATGTGGAAATCAATTGATGCCGGCAAAACCTGGCAATCGATTGGACTGGATGCATCGTATCACATCGCGAGAATTCGCATCCATCCCAAAAACCCGGACCTGGTGTATGCTGCAGTGATGGGAAACCTCTACAAAGACACGGAGGAGCGCGGCGTATATCGCAGTAAAGATGGCGGCGAAACGTGGGAACGCATCTTGTTTGCTAACGCCGGCGCTGGCGCAGTGGACCTCATCATGGACCCTTCAAATCCACGGGTCTTGTATGCCAGCACCTGGAAAATCAGGCGAACACCCTATAGCCTGGAAAGCGGTGGCGAAGGATCCGCGTTGTGGAAATCTACCGATGGCGGGGATAACTGGGAAATGCTAAACAACAAAGAGGGCATGCCAGAGGGCTTGATGGGCATCATTGGCGTGACTGTCTCGCCGGCCAATCCGGAACGCGTATGGGCCATCATCGAAAATAAAGAAGGCGGTGTCTTCAGGTCAGAAGACGGTGGAGAAAGCTGGCAGCGCATTAATAGTGACCGTAACCTGCGCCAGCGTGCGTGGTATTACACCCGCATTTATGCAGACCCGGTCAATGAAGACAAAGTTTACGTTGCAAACGTTCAGTTCTGGCGCTCCAAAGATGGCGGAAAATCTTTTGAAAGCATCAGTACCCCGCATGGCGACCACCATGACTTGTGGATTGCACCGGAAGATACCGACCGCATGGTGATCGGGGACGATGGTGGCGCGCAGGTCACATACAGCGGCGGCATCAACTGGTCGACTTATCACAACCAGCCAACCTCCCAGTTTTACCGCGTCACAACCGACAACAATTTCCCCTACCGCATCCTGGGTGCGCAGCAGGATAACTCGACAGTCCGTATTCCGAGCCGCACCAATGGCCGCAGTATTACCGACCAGGATTGGACCTCCACTGCCGGCGGCGAAAGCGGCTTTCTCGCGCCACATCCCGACAACCCGGACCTCGTTTACGGTGGATCGTATGGTGGCTATTTGCAGCGATTTGACCATGTAACGCGCGAATCCCGCACCATAAACGTTTGGCCAGATAACCCAATGGGTGCCGGCGCTGAGGACATGCGCATCAGGTTTCAATGGAACTACCCAATTTTCTTCTCTCCTCACAATCCCGATGTGCTTTATACAACGGGCAACCAGGTTTTCAAAACCACAACCGAGGGACAGAACTGGGAAGCCATCAGCCCGGACCTGACGCGCAATGATCCGTCTACCCTTGGTTCATCCGGCGGCCCGATTACCAAAGACAACACCAGCGTGGAGTACTACGCAACCATCTTTTCGGCGCTCGAATCTTATCATGAACAGGGTGTCATGTGGACAGGTTCGGACGATGGGTTGATGCACATTACCCGCGATGGCGGTGCAAACTGGGAAAACATCACTCCTGATGCCCGCATCATGCCAGAATGGATTCAGATCAACAGCATCGACATCGATCCATTTAACGCCGGCGGCTTGTATGTGGCAGCCACGATGTATAAACATGGAGACTTTGCGCCGTATCTCTATAAAACAGAGAACTATGGCGCTTCCTGGAAAAAGATTACCAATGGCATCGATGACGAACACTTTACCCGTGTAATTCGTGCGGATCCCAAACGCGCCGGCTTACTCTATGCTGGTACTGAAAGCGGGATGTACATTTCGTTCAATGATGGCGCCAACTGGCAACCCTTCCAGCTTAACCTCCCGGTTGTACCAATCACCGACCTTACCCTCAAAAATGACGACCTGGTTGTAGCAACCCAGGGCCGTTCGTTCTGGGTTATTGACGACCTGACACCTTTGCACCAGCTATCAGACGACATTGCTGATGCGTCGTTGTGGCTGTTCAATCCGCGCCCGGCCTACCGTTGGCGGGGAGGTGATGGGGAGGTGAGCGACGCCGGCCAGAACCCACCAAACGGCGTTGTCTTGCGCTACAATCTTACTGAAGACGTTGCTGCAGAGGAGGCGGCTACAATCCACATAATGGATGGCAATGATGTGCTGATCCGGTCGTACACAGCTGCAGACGACGACGTCCCGATGGAAGCCGGCATGAACCAGTTTGTATGGGACATGATGTACCCAGAAGCAGAAGGGTTCAAAGGTATGATCATGTGGGCTGGCAACCTGAGTGGCCCCAAAGCCGTCCCGGGACCCTACAAAGCACGCCTGGTGGTAGGCAATGATTCAATGACAACAACATTTGAAATCAAAAAAGACCCACGGATCAAGGCGACGGTAGCCGACCTGCAAAGCCGGCATGTTTACGTTGCTGAAGCAAACCAGACCCTGACAGAAACGCACCAGGCCATCAAGCGAATACGCGACATACGCACCCAGGTGGATGACATCATCACACGCGCCAGTTCGTATAACGAAGCAGAGGCCCTCAAAGAATCAGGCAACGCTATGCTTGAACAGATGAAGGCCATCGAAGAGACGCTCTATCAGACAAAAAACCAGAGCCGGCAGGATCCTCTCAATTTCCCGATCCGATTAAACAACAAACTGGCAGCTGTAAAAGGAACGGTACAACAAGGTGAGTACCGACCAACAGATCAGCAAGTAGCAGTTAAAGAGGATATTACCGCAAAAATTAAAGTGGAACTGGAAAGGCTCGACGCGCTGCTTGAGCAAGAACTGCCAGCATTTAATAACATGGTACGCGACCTGCAATTGCCGGCTGTTTTTGTGGAGCAGAAGAAAAAACCGGCCATGTAAGGTGGAACGTATAAAAAAACACGCTATCACCGTGCAAAAAGCTGCACGGTTTTACACCATAGGAGAAGCAAGCAGCAACACAGAATCTCTGTGGTTTGTGCTACACGGCTACGGTCAGTTGGCGAACTATTTCATACGCCACTTTGAGGCCATTGACAATGGCAAGCGACTGATCGTAGCACCGGAAGCGTTATCCAGATTCTACGTGGGGGGAGAATACAAACGGGTAGGAGCCAGTTGGATGACAAAGGTCGAGCGGGCGGATGAAGTTGAAGATTACCTACACTATCTGAACCAGGTTGCTGACCATATCACCCGAAGCTTTGCCGGCCCGGTGCCCCCCATAACCGTGCTCGGTTTCTCTCAAGGCGCCACTACAGCCTCTCGCTGGGTTACCCTCGGCAACCTGCCGGCAAAGAAACTCATCCTCTGGGCAGGTACAGTGGCTCATGACCTCGATTTCGACAAATACACACCCACACTTAACGCCTTGAATCCATCCTTCGTGGTTGGGGATAAAGACTACTACATCACACCCGAACGCCTTGAACAAGAAAAGGCATTCTTGCAATCACACAACCTCAAAGTTGACTTTATCCCCTTCGCCGGCGAGCATCGATTGAATAAAGAAGTGCTACAGTCAATAGCTGACTAACTTTGGCATAGAAGGATAGACCCCTCAATTATTCTGGCACGCTCACCAGTAGTGTTACAAAATGCCCAACTGATGCACTAAACACATAAATCAGTTGACGTTTTTTGCCATGTACCCTTCCCTATCTCTTGCTCGACGCTACACTGCAATACGTGCCATACGCTATCTTTTGCTGCCTGTCTTTTTATTGGTGGGATGTGATGCAAACGAAACGATTCCCGAGCCAATTGAACCGGAGGTCAGCGAAAACTGCATTATTGCCACGCAAGAATTTGCAAACAGCACGGGCATTGACGCCATTCCGGCGCTCGTAGACCCCAACCTGGTTACAGCTGACGAAGCAACCTATCTCCGCAATTCGGATTTGGTACTCGGACTGCAGAATGGCGACTTCATCGTTGCTATTCCCCACAACATTTTGTGGTGGCACGAAATTGTCAATTTCAGCAACACCTCACCCCAACTTGCCGTCACGTTCTGCCCGCTTACTGGCTCTGGACTCGCCTTTGACCGCAGCCGTGTCAACAACCTCGACTTTGGTGTATCCGGTTTATTATGGCGCAACAACAATGTGATTTTTGATCGCTCAGAAGACACCTTTTCCTTGTGGTCACAAATGGGGAGCGTGGCACTTTGCAGTTCTGAAGGCAATCCGGGCAAACGGCTGCCACCGTATCCGCTTGTAGAAATGACCTGGGGTGGATGGAAAGACCTTTATCCGGAAACCTTTGTGGTATCTGAATCAACCGGCTTTAGCCGCAATTATGAAATCAATCCGCTTGGCAGCTATACTGAGCCGGATAATACTACCCTGTTCTGGCCCATGCCAGGACCAGCAGACGATCGGCGCTTGCCAAAAGAACGCATCCTTGGCCTCCCGGATGAGAAAGGAGGCCTCTCAATTCCGCTTGATGAGTTGGAAAAATCTGGGCATCATGCAGTCCTGCATGTGCAGTACAAAAACCAGCCGGCCGTCATATTTTTTGATGCCGGCCGGGCCTCTGCCTGGGCCTTCTGGCTGGATGGCACACATGTCGACAGAAATTTCGCCGTTCAGGAAAACCGAATTGTAGATACGGCAACTGAAACAACCTGGCGCGTTGACGGCACAGCAGTTGACGGGCCATTAGCAGGAGCAAAGCTTACGCCTGTCGCAGAAGCCTATGTATCTTATTGGTTCGCCTGGTCCGTATTTCAGCCAGAGGCGATCCTGTGGCGTACTGACGGCTAACTTAGAGCAGCCAGGTAACCAGTTCAGGAAAGAGGATGATGAGCAAGAGACCTATCAGTTGGATGATAATAAAGGGAATAGCGCCACGGTATATATCGGCTGTTGTCAATGTAGGCGGTGCAACCCCCCGCAGGTAAAACAAGGCAAACCCGAAAGGCGGCGTCAGAAAAGAAGTCTGCAGGTTCATCCCGATCATTACCCCAAACCAAACGAGGTCGATCCCAAGTACAGATGCGGCCGGCACAATCAGTGGCAATATGATAAAGGCTATTTCAAAAAAGTCGATAAAAAAGCCCAGCACAAAAATCACCACATTGGCAACGACCAACAGACCTATCACACCACCGGGCAAATTTGTGAGCAAGTCTTCAATCCAGAAATCGCCGTAGAGCCCACGAAACACCAGCGCAAAAGCGGTCGACCCGATCAAAAGAAACAACACCATGGACGTCAGACGCGTTGTAGCATCCATCGACTCAACCAGCGCTTTGAGCGTCAGCCGCTTGTTAACTGCGGCGAGAACCATAGCACCCACAGCACCAAGTGCGCCCGCCTCTGTTGGCGTTGCAATGCCCGCGAAGATGCTTCCCAGCACAACCAGGATAAGCACAAGCGGCGGCAGCATCACCAGCAACACCCGTTTCAGTAGTTCGCTTTTCGACAATAATCTTTCTTCAGGCGGCAAAGCCGGCGCTTCTTCAGGCCGCATCACTGCTACAACCATGGTGTACCCGGCATAGAGTACCGCCAGCATAATACCCGGAACCAGCGCCCCTTTGAACAAATCCCCAACAGAAATCCCCAACTGATCTGCAAGTACGACGAGCACAACGCTTGGTGGAATAATTTGTCCAAGCGTACCCGAGGCTGCAATAACGCCGGAGGCCAATCGGCCAGAATACCCATAGCGCAGCATAACAGGCAACGAAATCATCCCCATGGCCACTACAGAAGCCCCTACGACACCCGTGGCAGCAGCAAGCAAGGCCCCAACAAAAACCACAGCCAGCGCAAGCCCACCTCGCATGGTGCCAAACAATTGCCCGATCGTTTGCAGCAAGTCTTCTGCAAGCCGGGATTTCTCCAGGAGGGTGCCCATAAAAATGAAAAACGGTATGGCAAGGAGAACATAGTTCGACATAACCCCAAAGGTCCGGTCGGGTAGGGCCAACAGGAGGTTCCAGTCAAATAGTCCTGCTTCCACGCCAATAAAGGCAAAGAACAAAGCCGTTCCGCCCAGGGCAAAAGCAACGGGGTAACCGAGGAAAATCAACGCAAGTGCAGCCACAAACATCAGTGGCCCTAGGAGATCCGGGCTCATGCTTCACCTCCCACAGTCAGCTGTTCTTCGCCTGTAGCAGCATCTGTATTTCGCAGAATCGCTACCTGGTGAATGACCATAGATACCCCCTGTAAAATGAGGAGTATAAAGGCAATTGGGATAATGGTTTTGATGGGATATCGGGGTAAACCGCCGGGATCAGGAGACATCTCCCATACAGACCAGGAGTTCACAACAGAGGGCCACGACATGATGAGCATCAGGACGCAGAAGGGGAAGAGAAAAAGAAGCGTCCCGAGAAGATTGACCCAGGCTTTACCGCGCGCTGAGAGCCGGCCATAAAACACATCGACCCGCACATGCTTGTCGTGCCGCAGTGTATAGGCGGCCCCCAACAAGAACAGTACACTGAACAGGTACCACTGCAGTTCGATGTAAGTATTGGAGCTCATGCCCCAACCAGTGAACCTGTCAATGTATCGAGCAAGCGCATTGTACGCCCCAATCAACACCATAACCAGTGCAAGCCAATAGACCAGCTTGCCGATTCGTTCGTTGAGACGATCAATTTGAGAAGCAACACGGAGCCACAAACGCATGTATCCAAAGCGGGTTGGTGGAATGTAGACACAACACGTATCTACGATCTGCGTAATTTACTACGCGCCGCTCCGAAGTCCAACCGCCGTACCGCAACCATAAACAGGGCCGCGTGCAGAGAACCTACTGTTTGTCCCTGATCGCTTCAATTTTGGTCCACACCTCTTCTGCTTGCGCAGAAATGGTAGCAAACAGCTTAATATCACCCGAACGCTGGGCATCACGGGCTTTTTCCAGTAACTGGTTGTATTCTTTTTCGAGCTTCTTGGTCGGATTCTTTTTGAATAAACTCAGCATATCTATAAACCAATTTAGTTATCCAGTTAGCAAGATCCAGGGGGATGAAGTCCGGTCAGCATAAACCTGACGATGCTTTCCGGATTTTGCATGCGGATTCAGCTTGCAGTCAAATGAGTTACACGGCAGCAGGAGATTGTACCTCACAGGTTTTCACCTTTTCTGGTGCAGAGACTCTGTTTAAAACTGCGCGCTGGTGGGGCTGTCGTAATGCACAAACCTAAAACTACACCTCTGGTACCATAGGCAAATACTACCACGGTACCATTGAAATAGCGTACAGGGCCTATTGGCAAAAGTATCAGGGTCCGTATTATGGTAGCAAGATCACACGCCGCAGAAGGCGTGAATGAAATTGCACATCTTCGATATAGGGATGGAGGACACTGGAGGGGTAGAGCCTCCATCCCTGCACTTCTCTCCAAAGCAACCCACGTCAAAAGGCTACCTGTTAAATTGCTGCACGGACTTTCAAGTCTGTGCTTTTTTTGTTTAACCCAACTTTCGCAATCCCCAAAGTACCTGGCCGGCACCACCCCTGCGGGAGTAGTTGCGAATACAACAGGCAGGGTACGAGAATACATATCCGGCGGCATAGAATAGCTGCCAGTTGCCCGTATCATATACACAAGTTCAAACGCCGCTCAAGGCGTGCTTAAAATTGCACATCTCTATTAAAGGGACGAAAGCCATCTGGAGGGGTAGCGCTTTCGTCCCTGCACTTCTTTAGGCAGGTTCGACTTTTCAGTTTCAGTGCCGGCTACCTTCATCCAGCAACACTGCAAGACCAATTACATGCACAGGCGATAACGTCCATGCGTTTTAGTTTAACGCAACCTTGTTTAGGCGACGAGGCCTTAAACGCCGGCATCACCTCTCAAGGAGTAGCAGCAAATACGACAAGCAGGGTAGCAGATTGCATATACGGCAGCATAGAAAAACTGAATTACACTCGTATTATATACACAAGATTTCACGTCGGATGAGGCGTGTCATTTTGAACACTTCTCTTTTCAAGGGACGGAGGCCATCTGGAGGGGTAGGCCTTCGTCCCTGCACTTCTTTAGGCAGGTTCGACTTTTCAATGCTCGCAGCATCGCGGACACCGAGCCCATAGCGATACAGTCAACAGCTCTTTATTCTATTACAACCTCACAGCATGCGACCTTCCGCATGTATAGTACTGAGGTACCAGTATAATCTTCTTCCTTAGCGCCAGCAACTTGGGTTTGTTACGGTATATCTCGCGCAGGGGAACGGCGTATAATACATTAAACAACATGCCGGGTGAGGCATGCTGTTTTGCTCACATCTAAGAAAAGGGACGAAGGCCATCTGGAGGGGTATAGCCTTCGTCCCTTCATCTCTTCTACTGCCACGCAGAAAGCCTGGCAGTCTTTTTTTGGGCTTGTCTTTAGACCGGGATCAGATTAACCATCAGATTAGGTAAGTTTTTGCTAAAGAGTTTCGCCAGGTCTCCGATATATGTATTAGGCACATCTCTCAAGAGGACGGAGGCCACAACGGTGGGGTAGGCCTCCGTCCCGCACTTCTCTCTATCAATTTCATCTCTCACGAAGGCTTTAGTATAAAGGTACACGAACCCGAATCGGTGCGAAACTGCTCCTGTTCAGGCTGATTACCGTATCGGCAAGCTATTTTGAGACATTAGCCCGTCTTTAATCCCTTTTTTTCAAGGATTCCACTTTTCACACCCACGGTTCGCAATTCCTTATTTTAGCATCTCAATTTGATACATTGAACCACTTTTTTTAGCAGCTCCTGACAAAGCCCGATCAAGCCACAAAACCCTATTTCCCGAAAAGCCGCATTTCAGTCTAAAATGCGGCTTTTTCAAATTTAGCGTCCCTGCACACGCACAAGAAAAAAGTTTGGCACCCTAAATGAATGGCTATATGCAGATTCATGTTGTACTAAATTCACCCGGCGCGTAAGTAGGCTGTGCATAACTTTTGTTCTTTTTGTGTCAGCCGAAAAAAATTACGCCACCGCCTGCGGGCGGAGTGAATCTGGTAGTACTTCAGCAAAGCGATTGACAAAAAGAGCTGAACGTTCTTTGCAGTTTTGTCTACACAGGCGCGCTCAATACACGCTATCTGCGCAGCTACTTCCCCCCAACTTCACCCCGTAGCAGCGAAGAAATGATCGGCGTGTATCAGGATCAGGAAAGCGCAAATGAACAGCTTAAGATACCCCAGTCCGATAAGCCGTTAACGAGCAGTCAAATGCGCCAAAGGTGCAGCCCCGCTGTGCCTAATGTAGAAGTGAGATTTGCAATCGCCGGGCTAAATTACAAGCGTTCAAACAAGGACACACCTACCGCCCAGAAGGTAGATTCTTTGAGAAACTGATATTCCCAAATTGCTGCTAATACCGGGGGGCAAGCAGCAATAGTAGAGGACCGGCCGGGACCTAGTCCTGGCCGGACTTCGCCACTATTGACTCCTCTGGTATCTGTAACAGCCTGTCTGCTTCAAAGAAGCGCGCGCATGTTACAAGAGACAGCATCAACATTGCTGCTTTAATCGGGGGGCAAGCGGCAATGGTAGAGGACCGGCCGGGACTTAGTCCTGGCCGGACTTCAACCCGACTCCATCACAGAAGGAGTCCATCACAGAAAGATTTCCCTGGCGCATTTGAACACGCGCCATTCGAGTTTGCTGCTAATACCGGGGGGCAAGCAGCAAAACTAGAGGACCGGCCAGGACCTAGTCCTGGCCGGACTTCGACCTCTGAAGTCCTCGAATATAGAAAAAGATTTATAGATTTCAATATTGCTGCTAATACCGGGGGGCAAGCAGCAATTCAAAAGCCAACCAGCTTCTGCTGGTTGGCTTTTACTTTTTATATGGCTTGCCAAAGATCTTCTTCAGAACGTGCAGCCGACAGCAAGGCAGCGAAAAAAAGCCGGCTACGTTGTACCTTATAACTTGCACCCGCTAACCGGCCACGGAAGAGCCTCCTTGCATGACTGCACGCATCAAACTTCTGAAATACCTGAGCGCTTTCACACTCCCCCTGACAATGGCAATTGCCCTGAGCTTGGGCGGCTGGTGGAGCTTTTTGCCATTTGTTTACGTTTTCGGACTTATTCCGGGCGTTGAGCTTTTTCTTAAGCCACAACCCATCAACCTCACTGCAGCAGAAGAAGCACTCGCCAAGGCCGATCCATTTTTTGACTGGCTACTCTATCTCACCATCCCTACACAACTCGGTTTTCTCGCCTGGTACCTGATCAGCATCAACACGCATGCTTTTGAGGCCTTTGAATATGTTGGTCTTGTATTATCCATGGGTATTATGTGCGGCGTTTTCGGAATTAACGTTGGGCACGAATTGGGGCACCGGACCAAAAACCATGAAATCAAGCTTGCTAAAATTGCACTGGCAAGCTCCCTCTACATGCATTTCTACATTGAACACAACCGCGGCCACCACAAGCGGGTTGCGACGTACGACGACCCGGCAACAGCACGGCTTGGGGAGAACATTTTTGTATTCTGGATCAGAAGCATCACCTTCAGCTTCCTGTCTGCCTGGGAGATAGAAGCAAAACGGTTGAAAAAAAAGAGCCAGCCCTGGTTTTCGTTGCACAATGAAATGCTACAATTTATGTTCATTCAGGCCTGCATCCTGATTGGCATCGCAATCCTATTTAGCATCCAAACCATGGCCTTCTTTATCCTGGCTGCTTTGGTTGGTATCCTGCTCCTGGAAACTGTCAATTACATTGAGCACTACGGTCTCCAGCGCACCTTAAAAGAAAATGGACGGTTCGAACGCACAAATCCACATCATTCGTGGAATTCCAACCATGTGATAGGACGCCTGATGCTTTTTGAGTTGTCGCGGCATTCTGATCATCACTACGAGGCAAGCCGCAAATACCAGGTGCTCCGCCACCACGATGAGAGTCCGCAAATGCCAACGGGTTACCCTGGTATGATGGTGATGGCCCTTATGCCTCCGCTCTGGTTTTATGTGATGCACCGCCGGCTTGACGCAATAAGTACCGAAGTAGAACCCACTGCGACCTAAGCAGGGTTAACTCACTTGGCTCCCCCTTCTTTCTTGTAGCGTTCAAGCCGCTTCTGAAGCCCTTCTTCACCATCACGTTCACGTTGCTGTTGCAATCGTTCGGCAACGTCTTTTTCATATCCCATCTCCCCAGGCTTGTAAAAATAGGTACCCTGCATTTCGTTGGGCAGGTATTGTTGCGGCACATAATGGTCGCGAAAGGCATGGGGATACGCATACCCTTCACCATGCCCCAATCCTTTTTTGTCCCGACTGCCATCTTTTAAGTGGTTAGGGACATCATGTGAAAGCTCTTCCTGGACAAAATGGAGTGCATCGAAGAAGGCCAGCGAGCTATTGCTTTTTGGCGCGGTAGCCAGATACAGGCAGCACTCAGCCAACAGAAATCGCCCCTCAGGCATGCCCACGTACTCAAAGCCTTGTGCAGCTGCCGTAGCAATTTGTAATGCGCGTGGATCTGCGAGGCCGATGTCCTCTGCAGCAAAAATGAGCATCCTCCGAAGAATGAAGCGCGGATTTTCGCCGGCGTAAATCATACGCGCCATCCAGTACAATGCAGCATCCGCGTCGGAGCCACGCAAGCTTTTGATGAAAGCACTGATGGTATCAAAGTGCGCGTCGCCCTCTTTGTCATACAGCACGGCCCGCTGCTGGATACTGTCTTCAGCCACTTCAAGGGAGATAAATAGCTGCCCCGACTCATCTGGCGGTGTGGTTTCTACAGCAAGTTCGAGTGCGTTCAACAGCGAGCGTGCATCGCCATTTGCAGTAGACACGAGGTGCGCCAACGCTTTAGGGTCAATAACTACGTTGCGATCGCCAAACCCGCGCTCTTTGTCGCGGAGCGCCATTTCGACCACCTGAAAAAGGTCTTCTTCCGTGAGGGTTCGGAGCTCAAAAATGCGAGACCGACTCACCAGCGCCTTGATCACCTCGAAATACGGATTCTCTGTAGTCGCACCAATAAGTACAACCGTTCCGTTTTCCACATGCGGCAGTAATGCATCTTGTTGCGCCTTGTTGAACCGGTGCACCTCATCCACAAACAGGATCGTACGTTGCTGATGCAATGAAATACGCTGTTGCGCTTTCTGGATAGCTTCACGAATATCCTTAACTCCGGCCAACACCGCATTCAGCGCAAGAAAGTGGGAAGAGGTGGTATTGGCGATAATACGGGCAAGCGTCGTTTTACCTGTCCCGGGCGGGCCAAAGAAAATGAGCGATGAAATACGATCTGCCTCGATGGAACGCCGCAACAACTTGCCGGCGCCAAGAATATGCTGCTGCCCAATAAACGTATGCAAAGACCGCGGCCGCATGCGATCTGCAAGGGGCGCATTTGACATCCTGTACCGTTTGGCAGCTTCCTGAAAAAGATCAGACATTCCAGACCCGGATTACAAAGTTCTAAAAATGTTTTATAAACATTGATGGTTTACAAAGAACAGCCCAACAAACTAATCGTCAAGCCAAAAAGATAAAATATGCCCGGGCATCTCCGTAGCCCGCAACACTAGACAGGCCCAAGTTGCAGTTCTTCCAGTACCTCCTGTATACCGGCTTCAAATATCTTTGCGCCCCCCTGCGAAGGATGCCGGATGTAGGTACACGGCACATCAATTTTTGAAAACGCATATTCCGCTTTGCGACCAATTGAAAGCACCTTTTCCGGCTGCATTACGTCAATAATTTGCTTTAACGTCTCCGTATAGACCTGTACCTCCCGGTTGCCTGGATTCCGGATGGACAAAGGCTTGTCGGGTTTATACGGATGAAAGGGTACGCTATTCCACGTAAAAAACTGCGGAAAATAAGGACCAAGAACGCGCCAATATATTTTTGCGGTATATTCGCCGTGTGGCTTTTCGGCCAGGCTGGTTGCATCACCGTGAATAGGAAAACCTGGATCAACCAGCATCGACTCACTTACGAGGGGCACTCCAGAAAACCGGCAGCCCCACGGACCAGGTGCTTCTGCCAGCAAGAAAATGCGTGGGCGCTCCTTGTAGCAAGCCAGGTAATTTTTAAAGTTTTGCCGGCGAGCCTCAATGGCATGCGGCACATCAAAAGCATCCGAGCGGTCATTGTAAGGATTGAACAACCCTTCGCTGGAAGGCATCGGAAAGATATTTGACGCAATGATATCCCAAACAGGCTGCAATAACATAACAACGCGTGGGTTTAGGGGAAGATGGTTAAAAGGGAGCGGTAAATCGCTGGCCCGCCAGTATACAGAAAAAACAGGATAACGCCCGACAAAAACACCACCGTCAGCCGACGATTTTTAAGTGCTTCGCCCACCCAATCTGCCCGTCCATTCAGAACAATCAACACCAGAGCAACCATCGGCATTACGAGGGCACCGTAAATGGAATTGAGCTTTTGCACCAACTCAAAGTCGTACAGCAGACCAACCATTGGCACAAGCGCAATCACCAGCAAATACGTACGGTAGTGCCGGCTTCTCACATCAATTTTCTTCCCGACGTCCTGGTCATCAGGGCCGCTGTCAAGCTGTTTCCTGCCCTTGTGCGCGATCTGCATGTAGTCTGCAAACATATATGGCACCGATTGCCATACGCCGAGCATGCTGGTAAACATGGCAGCCCACGCACCAACCAGAAACACCTGCTGCCCTTTGTCTCCAAGTGCCTCACCAAGTTGGCCGGCCAACGAAACAACAAGCGTCGCACTCGCCTGCCGATCCAGGTCACTTTTGCTGGCAATAATAATCACAGCAAGCCCAAACAGTGCCGTTACCGTGTAGGCAATAGCCAGGTCAATCCGGCAAGTCGCCAATGCCCCTTCCCCCTCTCGGCCTTCTTCACGGATCCAGTACCCATAACTGAGAATGGTCAACGTGCCGCCAACACCTCCCATTAATGCGAGGGTCCACCCGATACCCTGGTCCACATCATTCACCATGTAGACGGGAATCTCCGGTTTAACCATGCCAACTGCCACTGCGCCCCAGTCGGGCTGTACAAGCACAGCAGTTACCACAACGAGCACAAACATGACACCAACACAAACACTCATTACGCCCTCAAACAACCGGAAAGATCCAACCCAAACCAGTCCTAACCCTAACAGGCTGTGGACAATACCGAAGACTATTTTTCCCTGCTCAGGATCATCAAAGACAGGAAACAACGCATAGGCGGCAACACCGCACGCGCTGATGAGAGATGAGCCTACTCCCATCGTCCACACAAGGAAATAGCTGATAAAAAAGTACTGCGCCGGCTTGCCCAGGCGGAGCATTGCGCCTTCAAGCAGGGTTTGCCCGGTAGCCAATTGCCACCGCGCGAGCCCTTCGGTAATCACGTATTTTATAAACGCACCAAGAACCACTGCCCACAGCACAGCTACCCCAAGCTTGCTGCCGGCAAACGCGCCGGCTGCCAGGTCGCCGGCCCCAACACCTGTTGCAGCTATGAGTATCCCCGGACCGATTGTGGCCAGCAGAATGCGCCTGTTTTTCTGTTTTGTCAACGGGAGTGGTACATTAAAAAATGGGACGCCATGCCACCGGTGCTGGCATCGAAGTGAAAGCTTGTAAATAAACACTTCAAGAAGCAAAAACCAAAAACGCTAAGTGCGGTTTAACTGGGCCGCACTACCTCCCTATTGCCCACCTTACCTATGAACCGCGAACACATCAAGTGGTACAGCAACCACCTCGGCCGTGACATGGAAATGCTGCGTTTTGGTCACGCCGGCACCCCAATCCTTGCCTTCCCATCTAGCCTCGGCAGATTCTTTGAATGGGAAGATTTTGGGATGGTAAAAGCCCTTGACAAACAGCTGTCAAACGGACACAACCAACTTTTCTGCGTCGATTCAGTGGATGCAGAAAGCCTGTACAACAAAGATGTAGACCCTTACACCCGTATCAAGCGCCACCAGCAATACGAAGGGTACATCGCAAATGAAGTCCTGCCCCACATCCACAACACAGCCGGACAGCAGTTTACCATCGCGGCCGGCGCAAGCTTTGGTGCCTACCACGCCACAAACATGGTACTCAAGAGACCCTGGGATTTTGGGAAGCTCATTGCACTCAGTGGGATTTTCGACATCAAGTCGCAACTCGACGGGTTTTACAACGATGACGTCTACTTCAGTAACCCGATTGATTTTTTACCCAACCTGAGCGACGAAAATACCCTGCATGCCATCCGGCAGAATCATATTATTCTGAACACTGCTGAGCACGACCCCTGCAAAGATGCCAACCTGCACATGAGCCACGTGCTCAACACAAAAGGCATCAACCACACACTCGACCTGCGCGACGGTGTCTTTGGTCATGACTGGGACTGGTGGTGCCAGTTCATCCAGCAGCACATTGCCTGATGCCGGCCAGCCGGCGCTTTAAAACCCACATTGTTACAGTAATCTGTGCACACGCTATTTGTCGTTTGTGATCGTGTGCTATTCCTACCTTACCAACCCTGCATCGTACCCGCACAAGCACATGGCTACCAAAAAAATTAAAAAAATTGGCGTACTCAGAGGCATGGAAACCACGTTTCCAGATGGCCTCATTCATCATATTAACGACACGTACGGCGACGCCGGCATCCACGCGGAGTTTATCCAACTGGATACCATTCAAATGGACAAAGACCCGGGCTATGCTGTCATTCTCGACCGCATTTCTCACGAAGTGCCGTTCTACAGATCCTACCTCAAATGGGCTGCATTAAAAGGGACCTACGTCGTAAATAACCCCTTTTGGTGGAGCGCTGACGACAAATTTATCGACAACATTATTGCAGAAGAAGCCGGCGTGGCCGTACCACGCAGTGCCATCCTGCCCCACAAAGACCACCTGCCAAATACCAGCGATAGCTCCTATCGTAACCTCAACTACCCAGTAGACTGGGAATCACTCTTTGCTTACATCGAGTTCCCGGCTTTCATGAAACCGCACGATGGCGGCGGTTGGCGCGGCGTAACCAAAGTGCACAACCGCGAAGAGTTCTTTGAGGCATACGACGAATCGGGCGTCGACTGTATGATGCTTCAGGAAAATATTGATTTTGAAGATTACTTTCGCTGCTATGGTGTAGGCCAATCCGAAGTACGCATTATGCGCTACAATCCATTGGCAGACAACTCACGGGCACGCTATGAAGAAATCGACCCATCACCTGTTGACCCTAAAATGCTGGCCAAGCTGAAGCGAGACGTGCTCGCCATATGCAAAGCCCTGGGCTACGACTTCAACACCGTTGAACTGGCGGTTCGCGATGGCATTCCCTACGCCATCGATTTCATGAACCCGGCGCCAGACGCAGATTATCACTCGGTAGGCAAAGAAAACTACGAATGGGTAATTAAGACGGTGGGCAAGTTTTTGGTTAAGATGGCCAAAAAGACCCGCCGTAAGAAGCAGTTTTCTGCAAACGGTGCACTCGAGCCAGCTGCAAAATAGCTGCTTTCCACCACCGATAAATCCCCGACAGGCGGCCATGGCGCAGCACCTACAACAGGCTATACACGACTTCCACTCGCTAATCGAAAAAGATTTTGGCGCAGCGGAAGAACAGCTCAAACTCCTGCAACATTTGCAGCATGAACGCAAGGTTACGTTTGGCGACCGCGCCATGGCACATAGCCTCCGCCCAACATTCTTGACGGAGGCAACCTACAACCTCGTCCAGGATCGCGTTTACCTGATCCGGCAGGCATTCCTGCATATTGCAGCGCGGCACTTCAACGATGTGCAACTCCTGAAAACGGAGCTGGGCATGGAGGATTGGGAGTTGGAGCTGGCTGCCATTCCAACCAAAGTGATTCGTCTCTCTGCGCTCTCAAGAATGGATTCTTTTCTTACCAAAGACTCCTTCAAATTTGTCGAGATCAATGGCGAGAATCCGGCTGGCATTGCATACCTGCATGAACTGGGAGAAATTTATCGGTCGCTGCCCATTTTCCAGCAATTCGAGAAAATGCACCCCGTACGCTTTGTCTCCCCGATGGAGCACACGCTGGCAGCATTATCGTTTATCTACCACGAGCAATTTGATGGTAAAGCAGAGCGCCCCGCCATTGCCATCGTTGACAAACTGGATGTACCCACGATCCACGAGTTCAATTTGCTACAGGCATACTGCGAACGCATGGGCCATCCTTGCGTGGTAGCAGATCCGCGGTCGCTGACGTGCCGGGATGGCTGGATTTATGCGGGTAACCAGCGTATAGATATCCTGTACCGCCGGCTTCTAATCAACGAATTTTACGAGATGAAAGATGAGTGCCGGGCCTTTCTGGAAGGCTACATGGCACAGAAGACGTGCTACCTGAACACCTTCCGCACCAAGCTCGTCCACAAAAAAGCCATCTTCAGTTTTCTGACCGATGAGAAGTACACGGATCAGCTTCCGCCGGAGCAGCAGTCTGCGATCCGGCAGCACATCCCGTGGACACGTATCTTGCGGCCGGCAAAAACAACTTTCAGGGGCTTGAAGATCGACCTGATGGAATTTGTCAGAAACAACCGGGCCTATTTTGTTATCAAACCGAACGATGCGTATGGCGGTGATGGGGTAACGCTGGGATTTGCCGTATCACAGCAAGAATGGGACGAGGCTATTGAACGCAGCATAACTGACTGTTTTGTTGTCCAGGAAGCCGTCGATATTCATAAGGAGCCGTTTCTGGTAAATACGGATAAAGGCTGGGATATGGTGCCAACTATCATCGATCTCGATCCTTATCTGAATGGACCGCTTATGGGTGGATGCCTCACGCGTACATCAGCCACGAACTTGGCAAATGTAACAGCCGGCGGCGGTACATTACCCATGTTCATCCTTCGTCACACCTACGACGACCAGAGCTTTCATTTGGCAGACTAGACCGGAAGCTGTTTTACTTTCAATATCATGCGTGTAGCCCTTATAGATCTGTATAACGGAGAGCCCAACCTGGGTATCCAGGCCATCAAAGACCTGGTGAACCGATGGGGTAAACGTGAACTCGATACGTCCCTACAACTGGACCATTTCGAAACACGGAAAACCGGCGACGTACCGGATTTGAGCTACGACGCTTATTTGCTATCAGGCGGCCCCGGCAGTCCTTTTGACGGAGAAGGCACAGCATGGGAAACAGCCTATTTTGAATTGGTAGGTGCGCTCTGGCAACACAACAAGCAGAGCCAGAGCGATCCGAAATACGCGCTCTTTATTTGCCACTCCTTCCAGATGATGTGCCGGCATTTTGGCCTGGGTGACGTTGTACAACGTAAATCCACATCGTTTGGTGTATTTGAAACGCATCAAACCGCAGCCGGCCATACGGATCCGCTTTTCGAAGGACTCCAGGATCCGTTTTACGTGGCTGACTTCCGCGACTGGCAGGCTATACAACCTCGCACAGAAGTGCTTGGCAACCTGGGCGCAAGCGTGTTGGCGCTCGAAAAGCAGCGACCACATATTCCGATGGAACGCGCACTTATGGGCTTCCGTCTTTCAACAGAAATGGTCGGCGTACAATTTCATCCTGAAGCTGACCCGGCGGGGATGCTCGTCCATTTCCAAAAGGATGCGCGACGGGCAGCCATTATCAAAACGCACGGCGAAGAGAAATTCAACCAGATCATCAGCCGCCTCGAAGACCCCGAGTTTCTGCTGCATACTTACCAGCGCGTAATTCCAAATTTCCTTGCAGATGCAGTGGCCGCTCGCAAAGGCATGCCACAAACCGCCTGACACTTCCAAATATGACGCGACGCGATATTCTCGCCCGGCACAGGCAAAGCCTGCAGGGCACCTTGCGGGCCTGCTACCTGCCTTCCCCGGCACTGGGAATAAACAAATCTTTCTATGTTTACGAGCCCCCCGGCTTCAACAAAAAAATGCCGCTGCCGCTACTCTACCTTTTCAGGGGGCACGAGCGTGAATGGGTAAATATGGAAGAAGACAGTTCCCGACAGCACGCAACAGCCATCGAGGACATCGACAAAGCCATTGCATTACAAATGATTCCGCCAGTTCTGGTGGTTATGCCTGGCCTAAACAGCAGCAACAACCATGTCCCTTCGCTGGGTGTCAACATGGTGGGCACCTGGAGTGCATCCATGCGTGGCCTTGGGTCTGGCAAGTTTTGGGAATACCTTACCAAAGAGTTTTTTCCGGCGGTCCACAAGCGTTACCCGGCTGCCGGTAGTAAACGGCTTGCAGCAGGTTTCTCACTTGGCGGTTTTACTGCAAGTCTGCTGGCAATTCGGTGCCCCGACTTGCTTACACATGTAGGCATCTACGATGGCCTGTTCATGTGGCCCAGGCACCAGGATCCGCGGGCAACACCACTGTCTCCCGGCAACGATGCAGTATGGACCAAAGGAGCTATTTTCAACCCTGCATTTGGCACCCCCCGCGACCAGGCAGCGCTTGCCCGCTGGAACCCCACTGATACCCTTTCCAACACAGATGCCGGCCTTTACCAGAATACAGACTGGTGGGTAAGCTGCGCGCCTTCAGATGGACAGCACGGCAACCACGACCGGGCCAATTTTTACCATGAACTGCTGCAGGACAAAGGTATAACCCAACGGGCAGCAAACATAGTTTTTGACGAGCAGGCAACCCATAGCTGGCATTGGGCTGATAAATTCCTCTTGTACTTCCTTACAGATGCGCTAAATGGCTAGGTGTCGGCGCTAGAGGGTACGCCGGTTAAATTCATCGATCAGCTTCTCAACCTTGAGGCGGTGCTTGTGCGCAACGCTGAGCTTGATCTCATCATCAAAGTTACCAGGCATCGCCTTGAGCAGGTCGACTTTTTTGGGACGCACACAAACTTTGTCTTTGAACATTCCCTTTTTCACAACGATGTCTTCGATGGCCGCCGGCTCAATCTTGATTGTTTGCTCTTTTTCGCTGAACTCGCCGAAGAGCGACGTTGCAACGTCAAAAACCAGGAACTCCTCATCAAAATAAATATAGCCTGACACCTCATTAAAACCCACGTCAGGCAATTTAAACGGAATGTTGTTCATGTAGTAAAACGTACCAGTTACGTACTGCAGATTACTTGTAAATTGATTGGATACGGAACCCATCTGTTAAAAAATAATCAGATGGCAAGCACAATGTCACTTCTCTCAAGACAATTTACGTTAGATTTTTTGGGAGGATGCATGTTTTCAATCCTCCTTCATCTTATACCGGTACGATGATCTGTTGGGCGAGGTTCACACAACAGCTCTGATATCCATGCTTTATACCGTGTCTCCCATCCAGCGTATCTTCGCATCTACGATCCTTGCGGCTGTCATTATTTTCAGTCTGTCAGGCTGTAAAACAGCGTCGGTGCCGCCGGCTTCCTACTTATTGACGGGCAACGTCCACCAACAATGCCTCACCATCCTGCGTGAAGGCGTACAGGGAGACGAATTCTGGCCCTCTATACACGCGGCAGAAGCATTGATTAGAGAAGACTACGCCTTCGAAGCGACACCACTCATCGAAGCGCGTATGGGAAGCGAACGAGATCGCCGGCGTATTGCAGGCTACGCACGCGCCCTTGCTCTGACTGACTACAACCAGGGCATTGTGGCCCTGCAAGACATCCTGCTGTCAGACGACCTCGAGGCGCGTATTCTTGCTGCCGAGGCGATGTTTAGAACTGGACTTGTTGGCGATCCCGTGATCCTCGAACAGGCAACAGATCCTTCAAACAATGGCCGCCTGCGTGTTTTTGCGGCCGCTGCGCTTACCGTTACAGATCGCGCAAATATGCGAGATCTTGTCCGGGAAGCATTGGGTAGCAATGATCCGGCCGCTCGCTATATTGCAGCAGACGTGATACCGATCATCGGCAGCCTCGAAGAAGATGTGCCCACCCTGATCGACAAAAAAGACCTCGTAAACAGCGACTTTGAGAACCTGTATTTTGTGCGGGCACTCGCCATGTTTGGCCTCGAATCCGCGCGAAAAGAGTTACTTAGCTTCCTGAAACACCCCGATCCAACCATCCGCTCACGCGCAGCTTTTTCGATAGCAGAAGCATGGTATGTCGAATCAAGCAACCAGTTAATCCCGCTCCTCAAAGACCCCGCACTGGCCGTCCGTGTACGCGCAGCACAGGCCTTACTCACAATGGCAAACCCCAACTCGGCGTACAGACTCCTGCGCAGCAGGTAATCCAACAGTAGCGCTTCGCAAAAGGGTAAAAGTAACTTTCACGCGATCTCATCCGTAGCTCTTTCGACGTTGGTTTATTCCGCGGTATAGCCTCCAACAACAACAGCATTATTTGCGGAAGCATACCCGACAAAGGTCTGATGCGTCAAAGAGTCCCTACCCTCAACTACCCCAATGCCATGCAGAAAGCTCATCTCCTTCTCATTGTCCCTTTGCTCGTATTCAGCAGCTGCATAATCGGTGCAGAATCAAACAGAATAACGGGCAGTGGTCTACTTGAAACGCGTACGGTCGATGTTTCCAACTTTACAGGCGTTTCGATGAGCATCCCGGGCGACCTTACTCTCATCCAGGGGTCGGAAGAATCGTTGCGTATTTCAGCGCAGGCTGACCTCTACCCGTTCATCAACATCTTTGTCCGTGATGGCCGGCTTCGGATCGAAACCAACGACGACGTTTCCCTGGACCCGACACAACCCATCACGATAACGATTGGCGTACAAAACCTGGACTTACTTCAGTTCGCAGGAACGGGTACCGTACGCATGGACACGCTGAACACCATAGATTTCAATCTTGATCTTACCGGCAGTGGCGAAATGCAATTTGCTGCATTTTCTGCAGAAACCCTCGACCTATCTTTAACTGGCTCAGGCAACCTGGATTTTTCAGGTACGGTCATCGCACAGAACATTGCGATCACAGGATCAGGAGACCTGGAAGCTCGCAATCTGGAAAGTCAGGATGCAGACGTATCTATTAGTGGCAGCGGATCCGCCGTAATCAACGTAACAGAAGCGTTGACAGCCAACATATCGGGCAGTGGCAACATCAGGTACCGCGGTACCCCAACAGTTGAGGCTGCAGTCACAGGCTCTGGAAGCGTTGAACCTCTCGGGGAGTGAGTTACCAGGTGGCACATCACAGACCGGAATAGGCTTTGAACTATGTAGCTGATATCCTCAAAGATATTCAAAAAACGTAGTTTAAGGCCCATAGGTGACTGTTATGTTAATCAACAAGTCTTCAATTGTATACAATCAACGCCGCCCCGCCCCATCCTTTGTAATTTTATTATTGGTGCTGGTTTACGCGCTACTTTCTTCAGGTTGCGCCGGCGTAAATCCACTACAGGAATACGACTTTACAGACGCCACAATGGTTGTTGAAGCGCCGGTTGCGCCCAAACCTTCTATTGTTACAAACAGCGAATATGACATCCTGGATGTTTTCGAAGGCTCAGCTGAATCGATCTTCCGCGCAACCACGGCTGTAGTAAAAGAAACCCAGGCGCACAAAGCAAGGAAACGAATCAAGCATGCAGCAGAAGACCTTGATGTATCCATGCTGATAGCTGAAGGCATCGCGGAACGAGCAGATCGGTATCTGGGGTTTGCACCTGCAACAAAAGGGGAGTACCCAGACCTGGTACTGCGCCTCGACATTGCAAAACATGGCCTGTACTCAGGGCCGGCTTTTGATGGGAGAACAGAATTCTTTCTTGACGCACACGTCAAACTCATCGACGACTACACAGGAGAAGCGCTATGGGACAAAGATGTAAGTATTGTAGAACCCATATCAGACCATTTCCTGTTCAGTAACATTCTCACATCGAAAGAATTGTCTGACATGAGCGAAGCGGAAATGCAAGACGCACTCTACAGAATCAGTGACTACACGGCTGACTACGTGGTGCGTGTGCTGCGCCGGGAAATTCACCGCGCGCAACGCTAGATGCGAGTTGGTACGGGGATATTCGTGATATCCCCGTACGTCCTCACAAAATTCTACAGCTCAGGAATCAGGATAATCTGACCCGGGTAGATGAGATCAGGATCTTTGATTACTTCTCTGTTTGCTGCAAACAGTGCTTCCCACTTGTCGAAACTGCCATAAACTTCTTTGGCAATTTTAGAAAGCGAGTCACCGCTCTGGATGGTGTAGTGGCGGAGCTCAGGCTCAGCAACAGTCAACATATCATTTACAGCTTCCACGCCTTTAACGTTACCAGCCATAAGTACAGCTTTCTGCTTGGTAGCAAGAGAATCAGCTTCACCGGAGATGGTTACGGTTTCGTCTGCATAGGCAATGTTCAATCCATTGATTTTATCGCCAAACGCCATGGAAATGTGATTCTGGATCTGCTCCTGTTCTTTACCTTCGTCAACGTCCATGCCGAAGGCCTTTTTAAACATGTCAAAAAGTCCCATAATTAAATCGAATACCTCAAGATGCTTGTTTAGTGTAAGGCTGAAAAATACCGAGTCTGAACCAACAGGCATCACCCCTTCCAGCCCTTACGTATTGCTAGCGAGAAGATAGTGCCAAAGCCAGAAAGGGAAAAATGTTTCTGCAATATATATGCAATAAGCCACTTAAACAGGTTAAAAACATCTATTTGTATTATTTTGCAACACGCAAATAAATTCACTTATGTATAATAATGATACAAATCGCTCTACAAACCCGGGTTTATTGACGATTAAAACACATGGCATACGATTTGGGATTGGCACATCTGTAATAATCCCACACATTGAAACCCAGCATTGTAAAATGGCAAAGATCACCACGATAGAAGGCATTGGCGACACGTATGCAGAAAAATTCAGAACAGCAGGCGTAGGGTCTGTTGAGATGCTACTCAAAAAGGGCAGCTCAAAAAAAGGCCGGCTCACGCTAGCTGAACAAACAGGACTCGATGCCTCCCGCGTTCTTAAATTTGTAAACCACGCAGACCTGATTCGCATCAAAGGTATCGGCGGAGAATATGCCGAGCTACTGGAAGCCGCTGGCGTTGACACCGTAAAAGAACTCGCCCAACGGAATGCAATCAACCTGCACGAAAAAATGAAATCTGTAAACGGCGAAAAGAAGCTGGTTCGCCAGGTTGCCGCCCGTTCGCAAGTTGAAGAGTGGATCCGACAGGCCAAACGTCTGCCACGCGCTGTGCAGTACTAAGCTGTAAAGTACCAAAAGCACAGCATCACGACAGTTACGCAACCACCAAGCGCAACCCATAAGGTTATCCTTCCACGCTTAGCGCGCCCAAGGTCTGCAGTCACAACAGACCATGGGTGCACTAGCTGCTTTTATACCCTTCTGGCCCTGGACAGATAGATAAAGCAAAGAAACACTCAATACCCCTTCTCTGTAGGAAAGACCTTAATTTGAAAAGTTTACTAGCTTTTCAGCTCGCTCAATCAATCATGCTTTAACTGGTCGGAGTGAAATGGAGTTTGTTGCGCTGGGGGACACAGAGGAAATAGGTGCCAGCTGTCTCTTCCTTAAAATCAATGAGACCGGTATCGTACTCGATGCCGGCGCCGATCCAGAGGAAGAGGGAGAAGCCAGTCTGCCTGACTTTGACATCCTAAAGAAGAAGACCGGCTACTACGTCGACCATGCGGTCATAACGCATGCACATCACGACCACATGGGCTCTCTGCCCATTCTGATTCGCGAGTTTCCGCACGTAGTCGTCCACATGACCCCGGTCACCCGTCAGTTTGTTGAATTCTTGCTACCAGCCTCTGCGCGGTTGCAGCGAAGAAAACTACGCGAAGGCTCCAGCTTTGCTGAACCCCTTTTCAACGAAGAAGAGGTAGAAATGCAAAGCCACTTGTACCTGACACACGAGTTGCAAGATACTTTCCCGATTTCCGGCATGCACGACAATGCGGAGATTCGTGGCAAGCTATACAATGCGGGGCATGTACTCGGGGCAGCCGGCATTGAAATTACGTTTGAAGAAAACGGCAAACAGCGCCGGCTCTTCTACACCAGCGACACCAGCATTCGCCCGCAACACATTATCCCTGGCGGCGACTACCCCGAAGGCCCGATTGACATCCTCCTTTTAGAATCCACGCTGGGTGCAGACCCTGACGCTGAGTTGACCACGCGTAAACTCGAAGAAGAACGCTTGCTCAAAAGTGTCCAGCGCGTGCTTGATCGAGGCGGCACCATCCTTTTCCCTGTTTTTGCCCTTGGCCGCGCCCAGGAAATCCTGGCCGTCATTGATCGGTTCAAAAGCAAAAACCAGATTGACCCCGACATCCCTGTCTACACTGCTGGCGGCATGCGTGCAGTAGCTGATTTGTACGACAAGTCGCGGCACACCACCCCACGTATCAACCCTGAATTCCAGGTATTTGGCGTTCCCCAAAAAAGGCTCCCCCGGAGCAACAAGGCAACAAGAGAAGCCCTCAGCCGGCCAAGTATCCACGTGGTGAGTAGCGGAATGATGTTCGAGCGCACCATTTCAAACCGGCTCGCACAAGAGCTGGTTGAAGATGAAAAAAATGGCATTTTCCTGGTTGGCTATGCCAAAGACGACTCGCCGGCCCGGCTCGCACTCGAAGCAGCACAAGAAGGCAAAGGCAACGAAGTGGTACTGGATCGCATGGTAGGTCCGCAACCCATCAATTGCGACGTTGAGCGCTTCCGCTTTAGTGGCCACAGCCACAGACGCGAATTGCTACAAATCGTTGAAAAACTTAAGCCGGCTAAAATTGTGCTCGTCCACGGCGAAACGGAAGCCAGAAACTGGATGGCAGATAATATCCGGTACTACTACCCGGAAGCTGAGATTATCCTGCCGCAACACGGCGAATCTATCAACCTGTAGCGCCTATTGTTGTTAAGATGTGTAGGTAGTCAGCTTCCGCCATCGGCTGCGGATTCGACGCATTCGAGTTATTCGCCACCGCTCCTGCGGCAATCTGTGGATACATCTCTTCTGGAATATCCAACGATGCAAAAGCCGGAACATGTAAGGCCACCGCAAGGGCATTAACTGCATCTAAAAACGCTTCCGCCCCCTCCTCGACACCCAAGACACGCATTCCCGGGTTCACCAGCGCATAAAGCGCTGAAAGCCGCGGCGCCACAACAGGCGCATGATAGCGCATAACCGGTGCCAATAACATTGCATTAGCCAGCCCGTGGGGCACATCCCAGATACCACCCAGCGTCTCAGATAAGCAGTGCACACCCCCGACATCTGCGTTACCAAAAGCCATGCCGGCCAGGGTAGAAGCCCGCATGACGGCAAAACGCGCCGCTTCGTCGTGCATATCCTCGTACAACCGGCGCAAATGGGTAAAGAGCAGCACAACCGCCTTCTCAGCAAGCGCATCAGACACAGGATTATGCAATGCCACCGTATACGCCTCGACGGCATGCGTAAGCGCATCCATTCCTGTATAAGCCACCAGGTGCGCCGGCAGGGTTTGCAGGAGGTCTGGATCAACCAGTGCCACATCCGGAAACATGGCGTCCCCCTTCACACTCAGCTTCCGCTGCTGGCCGGCGTGTGAGATCACAGAAACCCACGTAACTTCCGATCCCGTGCCACAGGTAGTGGGAATCGCAACAAAGGGTACCGTACCTTCTGTAAATTGATTTTTCCCTTCGTAATCCAAACAAGAACCCGGATTCCTGAGCAACATCGAAACTGCTTTGGCAGCATCCAAAACACTGCCGCCTCCGAGGCCAATCACAAACTCAATCCCTTCATCACGCCCATGTGCAGCCATCTTGTCAATGGTCTGGTATCGCGGGTTTGGCTCAACGGCGTCTTGCACATCAACCACAAGGCCAGCAGCATGGAGCAGCTTCACGGCCTGATCCGGCCAAGGCGTTGCACGCAATCCTTCATCAAGCACCAGCATGACGCGCTGGCAACCATGGGCCAAAACAGCGTCTGCTACCGAATGAATACAACCGGGTGCAACCGTAACGTGGGTGGGTAATCGAAAAGCCAAAACGGGGTATGTTGAAATGAGACACCTGCGAAAAACGCAAGTAAGGTAACCCCTGAATCTTAAAACTGAAACCCTACATCCATGCTAAAATCAAGGACGTTGAGCGAACCATAGTTATACCCGTAGTGGTGATTCGAACAGGAAACGTACCTATACCGGCCCTGGCTCATGATAAAAATGTTTTTGCTGACGTTCACAATTAATCCAAGAGACACTTCAGCGCCAAAATTCAACCCGCGCTTTTCAGCAAAAAGGGGCAAATCAGGATTGGGACCCTGCTGAACTGCATAACTATAGGGTGCTCCGGTAATTGGATCGACTTTTTCAGTTTGCCTGTAGAAATGGGCAGACAACCCGACGCCGGCTACAGGAAAAACGAGCGCACTAGGACTCGGGAGTGCGTACGTATAGCTGGCAGTGAGCGGTAAAGATCTGAATTTCCAGTCAGCCTTGATTTGGTGAACACGCTCCAGCGCCTTTGGCATAGAAGCTGAGCGAAAGTACTCTGCACGCAGGTTAAACGCGTGTGGACCACGCAACGGAAAGCTAACAGTAACTGCTTTGGAAGAAGTGCTCAGGCTAATGCGGTAAGGCTCATTATGCGTTGGTGCCGGCGCCGTATCCAGGATATAAACAGCCCGCTTCTGCGCACACATCTGCTTTGCAAAAAACAAGCAGATTGTCATCAAAAGACAACAGCAAACGCAATGTGACGAACGTGGCGACATGGGTAAACCGACAATAATTTATACTGTACACAGATATCCGACGGGAGTGGGGGGTCAGACCAAGCACAGCTAACAAACGTAGTATCGGTATTACACTCGGTGCCTTAAGTCGAATACGAAAAATTTGCGGGCCCTTTACACAAATGCGGGTCAACAGGGGCCGCGAAATGGGGAAGCACTTTTAGGATATTTATCTATCCTAAAATTGTCAAGTACTTTTGTATCACAATTCTGTAGCTATTTGCAATTACCGGGCCATACACCCGGTTCATCAACAAAAAGTACAGTTCTTTTAACGATGAAGCACGGCCAGGTCTTCTACAAGGCCCCAAAGCTCAATCGCTTCGTTGATTTCCGGGTCGATGGTATTTACAATCGGATGCCAAACACCGCGCCCATAGAGCTGGCGGGCAAGCAATGCCTTGATCCGGGTCTCAAATGTATTACGCTGAGACGCAACATCGGTCATTGCATAAATGTCTGCATCCGGATTTACACGCGCCGGATCGTCTGTAACTTCGACACCTTTGTCCCGGGCAAACTCCCAGAAGGCATCCCATACATCTTCACCAATGCGATAGGTATCAATAAATTCGGCTCTCCGCGTACCCCAGGTATCGCGGTACATCTGTTCATGGGTTTCAAACCACTCACGGGCGAAGAGTTGATCGAGCTGTCCGCCAATCACCGCGCCGGCTGCAGGAGACGTCAACGTATCAAGCGGCAGAATATAATCGGGTAGAATACCACCGCCTCCATATACAACACGGTTTTTGGATGTAAAGTATTTCAGGGAGTCAGGCATATTCTCAGCATACTCATCTGCACTCAGTGAGCGATGCTGCGTCTGTGGCTTTTGGGAATAGTAGTCTTCGATATTACCGTCTTCATAAGGCGTCTGAATAAGCCGGCCAGAAGGCGTGTAATACCGGGAAATGGTCATCTGGAGCACACTGCGATCGGGAAGCTGGAATTGCGATTGCACCAGGCCTTTCCCGAATGTCCGCCGGCCAACGATCAATGCCCGGTCGTGATCCTGCAATGCGCCGGCAACAATCTCGCTGGCAGACGCCGAATATTCGTTAACCAGCACGATCACTGGATAATTTTCTAGCGTACCGCCGTTGGTTGACCGCACAACTTTGTCGTATTGCGCATTCCGACCCTTCGTATACACCAGGGTTTTGTTACCCGGGATCAGTTCGTCGGCGATTTTCTCAGCCGATTCCATGATGCCACCCCCATTGTAGCGCAAGTCGATAATCAAGCGCTCCATGCCATCCTGGCGAAGCTTGTCTGCATGCTCCTTAAATTCCTGATAAGTGGTCATCGCAAACCGGTCGATACGCACATAACCGGTCATGTCATCCAGCATGTAAGAAGCATCGATGGTATAAAGCGGAATCCGGTCGCGTGTGATGGTAAAGTCGAGCGGCCGCGGTGCGCGGTTGCGATGTATCGTTACGTCGACTTTGGTACCAATTTTACCTTTGAGATTTTTCTGAACGTCACGCGAGGTAAATCCGATTGCGCTAGAGTCATTGATGGCAATAATCCGGTCGCCGGCAACCAGGCCAACTTTGTCGCTTGGCCCGTTGGTAATGGTAGATACCACGCGAATGGTATCGTCGATGACTTCAAAAAGCACCCCGATACCGCCAAAAGAGCCTTTATACGTTTCTTGCAGCTCATCAATTTCTTCAGAACTGATGTAGATGGAGTGAGGATCAAGCTCCTCGAGCATGCCCAGCACTGCACTTTCTACAATTTCTTTGGGATCCGCTTCGTCGACATATTGCCGCTGAATGATGATGAACGCATTTTCGAGCTTTTGGAGCTGCTCATACGTGTCATTATCAGAAGAGAGTGCTGTCTCCAGATTAAGGCCCAGCACCAAACCGATGGCAAGAATAAAAAGGCCTGAAACAGCGTGTGACTTTTTAAAAAGCTTCATAAATCTGTTGTGTCGAACATCCTGCCGAGAGGATGTATGGCAATAAAGCGGATGCGTATCCTACTTCAGAATTTGTTGCGTGCTGATCTTTATGCGCTAAGCGCTGAACCCTGCACTTTGTTCACAATGCAAAGAATCCAGCGTATTTCAACAATGCAATGTACTATGATTCGCCCAAAAGACTCAATTGTTGCGCCGGCTATCAAGGACAATCACCAACACAAACCAGGCTTCTATCTTACAATAGAGTAATCAGCAGAATTTGGCAAGCAAATGCAAAATTAATACACCCGAAATGGGCCCGTTAACCGATGCGCATGCGCCAGCGTGCAATCTGTCTATTTAGTAGGCGAACTTGTTGTTTGTTACGCGACCTATCTCCGTAAAGATTAGAACGCACCAAAAGGCTACAAATTGCCTGTATCTGATGTGCGCTAAAATTTCAGGGATGTCCAGGGTCGGCAGCAAACAAAAACTTGGATACTCTTGGGGAGCAATCAACGTACGCTACATGGCGGGCAAGTAGATATAACGCACAACGTTGGTATCAGCAAGGTACCATCGTTTCTAAAGTGACTACCTATTATTCTACACAAAAAGCAAGCCGAACGGGAAATTGCAGCCTTTTATTTAAAGATGAAAATACGCGATTTCCGTCACGTCCTCCAACATGCCCACGTTTCCTGCGTCAACATATACCACACAGTCGCTACAATTATTATTTCCGGGCTGTAACCTTTTGCAAAACCGGCGCGTTTTTGCATTAGAGTAACCAAAATGAGACAATCGATCCTATTGCGCGCGATTTGAGATCCTGGTTTGACCATTATTCAATTTGAAAAACAAATGCATCGGTACCAAAACCGGGTATATGGCTTTGCCTATCACTACCTGGGTAATCGAGAAGAAGCCGAAGACGTAACGCAAGAGGTTTTTATTCGATTATGGAAGCACCGGGAAAACATTGACGAAGAGCAGCCATTGGGTTGGTTGCTACGCGTCACGCGGAATGCATCTGTAGATGCTATACGGAGGCGGAAGACGTACACCAACGCTGTGTCTGTAAATACCGAGCTACTCGACTTTGCACACGGCATGGACCCGCTACCGGATACCAACACGGAGCAGTCTGACTTCCGCAGTCATTTGTTGAAAGCGGTTGAAACCCTGGCTGAGCCATACCGGAGCATTGTCGCGCGTTGTTGGCTGTTGCAGATATTCGTATAGCGTGGACAGGTACAGGTTGTCTTCGTACATACCTGATATCGATGCCAGACTTGCCGATACGGCCGCCTGGCCCTGACGGAAGACGAGCAGGTACATCGTCATCGCACCGAGTGATTTCATCTTCGATTTCGGGGACGAACCGGGCTTCGCGCAACTCGATGGCGATCCTGGTGAGCGTATCCGCGATGTATCCCAGATTGCTGTCCGGCCGGACGAAAGACATGAA
>JBCCIM010000041.1 GCA_039111535.1 Bacteroidota bacterium
CGGGTTCGAATCAAGGTGTACATACCGCGATATAGCCTGAAAATACCCGTAGATATACAGATCTTCGTTTATCTGTGCTTTTGCTGGTTTTGCATATCCCAGCCATGCAACAAGGCACAGACCGACTATTTGAAACCATGATTTCATGCTTTTTCACTGATGCCATCAACAAGAATCGCCTAAAAAACCTACCGGTTACCTTGCTTCTTTCCCGAAGGATCGAAGTAATAATGTCTCGATGTATTCCCCGCGGAGATCATCCTGCTGATAAGACCAGCTCACCTGCCAGCCATTTTTTTTGAGTCGATGAAAAGCAGGTAGATCGTTGAGTTGCTGACCTGCAGAAATGTAAAATTTGCGATACGTGATCTCTGTATCCTGATCCAAGACTTGCATTGCACGCGTGTAGAATTGAGAAGTGTAGTTATTGCTATGCTTATTATCGCCAGCTCTTTCTTTAACTATAGCGAACCTTGCTTATCCTTATCCCGGATACGTTTTGGAGATCTAGCTAACGCGCGGTAAGGGGTTGCTTATTTCCGGTTTTGAAGTGACAAGAAGCCGCCATGTTGCTGGATCACCTGGCCGGCAAGACGGCTACCGGCAGCGCCGGCCGCAATCAAGGTGTTGCGGTCCGGATTGATGAGCGCTGCATGCTGGACCAGATAACCAAGCAGGCCGCCATAAAATGCATCTCCGGCACCAGTAACATCTTTTGCAGCAACCGCAGGCGGATCTATATGAATATGATGATCGGGTGTATGTATCACTGCGCCGGCTGCGGCTTGCGTATGTACGAGTAAACGAAGTTTGCCTGCAGCCTGAAGCATAGGTTTTACCATCTCCCATTCTGCGTCGTTCACTTTTAGTAAATCCACTAACTGAATCAGCTTGCTCGTCCGTTCTCGGACACCCGGTGCAACACGGGCAAGATTAATATTGGGGTCGTAAGAAATCAGGCCCCCATTTGCCTTCACCTGCGCCACCAGTGCAAACGTAGTCGCTGCAGTTTCTTCGCCCAACATTGTTGTGCCTCCAATGTGCAATACATCAAATGCCATATCCCCCTTGCGGACCTGGTCCCATTCCAGGAACTGGTCTGCGCTGCGGCGATTTGCAATGGCAACGCTTCGTCGGCCTCCTTCATCGTGTGCCATAAAAACACAACGCGTAGGGTGAGATTTATCGACCTGAATTCCCGACGTTGTGCAGCCGGCAGCTTGCAGCGCTTGTTGTGTAAACTGACCAAAAGCACCCTTCCCCACTTTACTCAGCAGCAGCACATCGATACCTGCAGCCTCGCATGCTGCGGCAACATTGGCCGGCGAGCCCCCCGGGTGCTTCTCAAATACTACTGCATCTGCAACTGATGCAACGGGGTCCGGACAAATAAAATCTACAACCAGTTCACCAATACAACCTACCTTCATAACCACATTATTGATATACTTGACGCATCAATGTACGCTATTCGGCCGCATGGTTCACGCCAGCATTACCCGGCTATCGTGGATTGTTAACACAACTGTTTGCTCACCAGCTTTTGCGCACTCGATCACCATGCCCCCATCAACCAGCCTGTCTGCACCCTCAGATCACCCTTCGCGCATGCTGGCCTGGTGTTATTTTCTGACGTTCTTTGTACTTGGCCTTGCTCCCGCAGCACTGGGTCCTACCCTCCTTGCCCTGGCCGAGCAAACCGGCTCCGAGTTGGGAGACATCAGTATCCTCTTCTCCATGCGTTCGCTTGGCTATCTGTGTAGTGCGCGCATCATTGGCGGCATGTATGACAAACACAATGGGCATCCCATCATGGCCGGTGCCCTTAGCTTTGTTGTCGTGCTGTTTGTCACATTGCCCTACATCTCCTCGCTGGGCGTGCTCTCAGGCGCATTTCTGTTCCATGGTATCCTCAGCGCGTGTATCGATTTAGGAGGGAATATCCTCCTTATCTGGGCCTACCACAAAAATTCAGCGCCTTATGTAAACGGACTGCATTTCAGCTTTGGCCTTGGGGCGTTCACGGCACCACTCATTGTTGCCGCAACATTGACTGTACAACTCCCCCCGGTGTATACCTACTGGATTATCGCAGCACTTGGGATACCAAGCATTATCTGGCTATTGCGTAGCCCGAGCCCCCATAACCCGCTCATTGAGGAAAGTGATGAGCCCACAGCACCGGGTAAAACTGTACCCGTGTGGCTACTCGCTGGCTTCTTTTTCCTGTATGGCGGCAGTGAAGTAAGCCTCGGCGGCTGGATTCATACCTATGGCATCAAACATAACCAGATGGATGAAAAAACAGCGGCGTACCTCACCTCGTCTTTTTGGGGAGCGTTTACGCTTGGCCGGCTGTTTGCTATCAGGCTTTCAAGCAAAGTTGCGCTACACAAACTTGTATTGATTCAAATGAGCGGCGCGGCGTTGTGTGTACTTGTGTTGCTTCTCAGCCCGCCAAATACAATTATCACATGGGGTTGCACACTGCTTGTCGGACTCTGTATGTCTTCCGTATTCCCCCTTGCCATCACGTATTTCAAACGATTTACCGCCGGCAGCGGTCAACTGTCCAGCTGGTTCTGGATTGGCGCCAGCGCAGGAAGCATGACCGTACCATGGACAATAGGCCAATTCTTCGATACCATTGGGCCTACCTTTTTCACGCTTCTCATCGTTATTTGCCTGATTTTGGCGACGAGCATTATGTACTACATTTCCCAATTTATATACACCGATGCAGAATAAGACCATATAATCAAGCAATACTCAACCAAATATGGTTCGCGTCGTAACAGGTGAAAATTGGTCTTATAAAAGGATACATTGGATCATCCAATTCCGGGGAGTACAAATTTCGGCTTGAATATGGTAGGCTGACTGGTACAGGATCTAATCCGAACGTCCGTGTTGCGTCGAGATATAAAATCGATATGCGCTAGACACCAAAAGCGTAGCTTTTGTCCTGACATATTATTTTAAAGTAGCGTTGCCTGGCACTTCTTGATGTGTTAGGTGGTTTAATGCAAGGCAACGGCACATATTGCAGTTTTACTCTTAATTGGCAAGCGATCTGTACAGGACCATCACTTCAAGCAAGAAATCATCGCAAGAATTATAGCATCTGCTACTTCCAATCCATGCAACAAAAGCAATTGATTTGGCTTGGGGGCTCTCTGGTTGCCCTGTTAGCCCTCGCGTTTGCCTCAGGCACATTTGGTAGAGAGATTTCTACGGTAGACGTGCCGGCGCTTTCTATTTCAAGCGAACAAATTGAGCACTTTGAAATCGTCACCAGCGACTCTTCCATCTTTACCCTGGAAAAGCAAAACGGCATTTGGCATATTACGAGCCCCATTCAGGATGTTGCCGATAGCCTGACCGTTGAACGGTTTACCCAAAACCTCGACGACATCCGGCTCGAATCGGTGGTGTCAACCAATGTCAAAAAGTATGACAGCTATGGCGTCGGCGAAAACAGTAAACATGTAAACATCGCCTGGGGCCGCAACAAAAAAACATTTCACGTCGGAGATAGTGGACCAGACTTTCAGTCATTCTACCTGCGTATGGGGGGCGACAGCAGGGTATTCCTTTCCAGCGGCCGGCTAAACTTGCCAGAAAACCTCGACACCTGGCGCAATAAGCTGGTCATCACCCTGGTACCCGAAATTGTAAACCAGATTGCTGTTTCCACGCCGGCCACAACATACGAAGTAAACCGCAATGGCAGCGTTTGGAAAGTTGTAGAAGATGGGGATGAAAGCACAATTGAATCGGCTAAAATTATGGAGTGGATGGATAGGTTTGCACCACTCGAAGCAACGGCTTTTATTAACGATATGCCGGCAGCAGAAGTCAAAGCAGAGGCAACACACCAAATCCATTTTAGCATGCCGGGCGGTGGTACCCAGACCATCTGGATTGTTGATGCTGAAAACGAATTGGCCGCTACTGTGAGTGGCAAGGCAGCCACGTTCCGCTTATCTCCCGCCCTACTAGATACATTTATACCCGACCCCGACGACCTCACTGACGATTAACTTCACTGACGATTACCGTTTTGAAAACGCCGAAGCCAACACCATCCTCTGGTGCCGGCTTCGGCGTTTTCACGTATGAACAAGAACAGGCACTGCACTCTTACTCAACAGTCACGCTCTTTGCCAGATTACGTGGCTGGTCTACATCACAACCCCGCAGCACTGCTATGTGATACGCCAGGAGTTGCAACGGAATAACCGACAGCAATGGCGAAAGAAACTCAGCAGTAGATGGAATACGTATGACGTACTCGCACAGTTCATCCAATTCAGTATTGTCTTCTTCTGTGATTGCAATCACAACCCCGTGCCGGGCCACAACTTCTTCGATGTTCGTGACAATCTTTTCGTAAGTACTGTCTTTCAGCGCGATAAAAATCACGGGCATCTGCCGATCGATCAGGGCAATGGGGCCGTGTTTCATCTCGGCAGCCGGATACCCTTCTGCGTGGATGTACGAGATTTCCTTTAGTTTCAACGCACCTTCAAGCGCCACAGGGAAATTGTATCCGCGCCCGAGGTACAGGAAATTGGTTGCATAGCGAAACACCTCACTCATGCTGCGGATATCCTGGTTGAGCTCAAGTACGCGTTCCACTTTCTCAGGGATCTGGGCGAGCTCCTGCAGATGCACAGCTACTTGCGCTTCGGTTAGCGTACGCCCCTCAGCCATTTTCAGCGCAATCATCGTCAGCACGATTACCTGCGCGGTAAAAGCTTTTGTAGATGCAACACCTATCTCAGGGCCGGCATGCAAGTAGACGCCGGCATCGGTCTCTCTTGCAATGGTAGACCCTACGGCGTTACACACGCCAAACACCGGAATACCTTGCCGCTTGGCCTCATGCACCGCAGCCAGGGTATCAGCCGTCTCACCACTCTGAGAAATGGCAAGGACAACATCGCCTTCGTTCAGGATTGGTTTCCGATACCTGAATTCACTCGCGTATTCTACCTCGACCGGAATCCGCGCCAGATCTTCTATCAGATACTCCCCTACCAGGCCGGCATGCCATGAGGTACCACACGCACAAATGATAATGCGCTGTGCCTGCTTGAGCTGCTCCATGACATCTTCCAGGCCACCCAGTTTGATCTGGTTGGTTTCGGTAGATACCCGACCGCGCATACAGTTTGCAATCGATGCCGGCTGCTCAACAATCTCCTTGAGCATGAAATGCGGATATCCCTGCTTTTCAATTTCTTCCAGCTCCCACTCTAGCTCGTGGATTTCTTTCTGCAGCGTCACATCATCAATTGTGCGCACCTCAAAACCTGATCGGCGCACCACAATCAATTCTCCATCATTCAGGTAGACCACCTTGCGCGTATACTCCACAACTGCTGAAGCATCCGAACTGATGATGTATTCATCGTCGCCAATCCCAAGAATCAGCGGACTCCCTTTACGGGCTGCAATGAGCAAGTCGGGGTCTTCCGCTGAAACAATAGCGATGCCGTAGGTCCCCACAACCTGCGTCAGGGCTTGCCGCACTGCCTGATCAAGTGCCAGGTTGGTCGACTGCTTAACGTCGTCGATCAGGTGCACCAATGCCTCGGTATCCGTCTGCGATTTAAACTCAAAGCCGCGTTTTTGCAAGCGAGCGCGCAAAGCCTGATAGTTTTCAATAATCCCATTGTGTACCAGTGCAAAGCTCCCATCGCTGCTGCTATGCGGGTGCGCGTTGACATCGTTGGGAAAGCCATGGGTTGCCCAACGTGTGTGGCCTATGCCCAGTTGGCTGCCAAGTGCCTTGTGCTGTATCACATCTTCGAGCTCTCCTACCTTGCCTTTTTGTTTGACAATGGTAAGCCCTTCGTCCTGCACTGCAATGCCGGCTGAATCATACCCACGGTATTCCAACCGTTTGAGGCCGTTGAGTATTACTTCGTGCGCTTTCTGATGTCCTATATATCCAACAATACCACACATGTGATCCTGCGATTTATCTATTTTGGAAAATGTAAAAGCAGGTCATGCAAAATCATGACCGTACTACAGAGATATATGCACCGCACGCCGGCGCCAAGACGTATTGATCTAAAACAGGCTACCGGTGCAGGCGCTAAACTAGAGTAGATAGGGGCGTAAACTAAAATGTTCGTCCGATGGCAGAAGCAATCTGCCGGACCTGATTTACCAGTTCCACAAACTGTTCAAAGAAAAGTGCCTGCGCGCCTTCACTTCTGGCAGCAGCAGGATTTGGATGCACCTCGATCATGAGTCCATCAGCACCGGCCGCTATAGCAGCCAGGGCCATCGGCGTCACTTTGTTGCGATACCCCGTGCCATGGCTCGGGTCTGCAAATATGGGAAGGTGGCTACGCTCCTTAACCACCGGGATCGCTGACAAATCGAGTGTATTGCGGGTGTACCGCTCAAACGTCCGGATACCACCCTCACACAGAATAACTTGCATGTTGCCCTCAGCCAGAATGTACTCCGCACTCATCAACCATTCTTCTATGGTAGCAGACAGTCCACGCTTGAGGAATACGGGTTTCTGCGTGCGTCCGACGGCACGAAGCAAGTCGTAATTATGCATGTGACTTGCGCGAATATGGTACACATCCACATAGTCGCGCATTTTCTCGACCATATCAGGACTGGTTGCCTTACTCACCACGCGCAGGTTATGCCGGTCTGCTACATCCCGCAGGATCTGCAACCCCGAGGTACCAAGTCCCTGGAAAGAGTAAGGAGACATTTCAGGTCGGTGAATATCTGCGCGCAGAAAAGACGCGCCGGCTGCCGCGACGTGTGCGGCAATTTGCTCTAACTGGGCTTCATCTTCCAACATGTTCGGGCCGGCCATCATCACAATGTGGTTGCCACCAACTTCAACCCCATCGATGGTAATCGTTGTGTTTTCCTTTTTCCATGCCCGACTCGCAAACTTGTACGGTTCGGTGACCCGATACACATTGGCTACGCCCTGCATCACTTTAACCAGGCGGGAATCAAAGTCTGGTTTTACACCTATAGCACCCAACACGGTCTGATTAACGCCACTGGAGCGATGTACATCAAATCCCAGTTCACTCAGCTTCCCGATGACAGCTTCAACCTGCTCCTCAGCAGCGCCGGCCTGCATGACTACAACCATGATTCAATAGGGGTTATTGTTGGTATCGCTCCAGGGTAAACTTTTCACCCAGGTATCGCTTTCTCACTTCTTCATCCGCAGCAAGATCCTCTGCAGTGCCCTGTTTCAGGATGCGGCCTTCATACAACAAATAGGCGCGGTCGGTAATTGCAAGGGTTTCGTGTACGTTGTGGTCTGTGATCAGTACGCCTATGCCCCGCTCCTTTAACCGGGCGACAATCGACTGGATATCTTCCACAGCAATCGGATCGACGCCGGCAAACGGTTCATCCAACAGGAAAAATTTTGGATTCGTAGCAAGCGCGCGTGCAATCTCTGTTCGCCGGCGTTCTCCACCCGACAACATGTAGCCTTTCGAATGCCGAACCTTTTCCAATCCAAACTCTTCGATCAATCCATCAACACGATACTTGCGATCTTTTTTGTCCATCGACTGAAATTCGAGGACTGCATGGATATTGCCCTCAACAGACAGATGGGTAAACACAGAAGCTTCCTGCGCAAGATACCCTAGGCCAAGGCGGGCGCGCTGGTACATGGGCACCGATGTGATGTCTTCTCCACCCAATCGAATGGCACCGGCATTGGGGCGCACCATACCAACGATCATGTAAAAAGTGGTCGTCTTGCCGGCGCCATTTGGCCCGAGCAATCCGACAATTTCACCTTGCTGTACCTGCAAGCTTACGCCGCGCACGACTTCCCTTTTCTTGTAGCGACGCACGAGGCTATCCGCATACAAAGTTAAAGATTCGCTAGATGTACCAGACTGATCCATGCTGTTTAGTCTTCATTTATGAGGCCGCGCGGCTGTTCGCCAGAAACGGGTAGCAAAAAGGGCTGGGTCCGCTGCATTATACGAAGCATTCGCGATTCATCATCCAGCATGACATTTTTTTGTGGCCGGCGCTCCGGTGTCCACGAAAAACCATCCAATTGAAAGGGATCAGGAATTAACGCGCCATCATAGTACATGCCTTGAATACCTGAAAAATATCCAATCTCATTTAGGTCATTATTCTTGAACCGTAGTTCAATCCGATCACCAGAAGTTTGGATACCACGCAGTTGGCTACCCTCACTTACACTGAAATAAATGGATTCTGCCTGCGGCCCAACAGATAGGCTCTTGAGGGAGTCCTGTTCAAATAAACCCAGCAGCGTTTTCCCCTTGAGCTGGTTGATACGCATGGTGGTAGAATCCTGATCAGCGGCAAATGCATTTCGCAGCACAAACAACGAATCAATTTTTCCATCAAAAGCCGTTGCCCGCATCGTGTCACCAGACAACTGATACGAGTCAAACCAAGCCATTGGGTTGTCGAAGAGCCGGTTCTCTTCATTTAGCGGTTCAAGCTCTACAGAAACGCGGTCGTACACAGCAGAATCTGCCAGAGCGGCAAAGTCATCGCGCCAAATGAGGACAGATTCAACAGCAATGAGCCGCTGCAACGAATCTTCCCGGATGGCTTCGAGCGTGGTGGCCGTCATAACGAGCGAATCAGCCGGCACGCCGAGGGAGTCCTGTTTAAACTGGAAGAGCATCGCATTGCCCTCCATTTTGCTGTAGCCGGCGCGATTGTCGTTATACACCCGATCGCCGAACAGAAAGGTGCGGGTTGAACTGTCAGCTGCAGCTTCGCCTTCCTCACCGCCTGTGCGCTCAATAAATACATCGCCAAGACCAATAGAAATTTCAGTATCCCGGAAATAGGTTACCGAGTCTGCTTCGAGGTAGGTTTTGTCTTCTTCAAGCACCACCTCCCCATAAAATTCTGCGCGTTTCTCTTGGGAGAAATATTCGCCGTCCAAGCTGGTCAACACCGTTGCACTGTCAACGAGCCTGACATTGTCGTCAAACGCAGTGTGCTTTCGGTCAAAATCATGCAATGCGGAAGGAGCATATACCTGTACTTCACCATCAGACAGGCGCACCCGACCCATTGCTCGGCCTTTCTTCGTGCTGCTGAAATACCGTACGCTATCAGCCGACAGCGAGTCATTGTTTTGTATGATGAGTACATCGCCGATCAGCAGCACTTCATCCCGCCCTTCAAACTCAAGCACACGATCAGCCCAGAGGTAAAGCGTGTCTTTATCAGGCTGGCTGAGCCTTACGTTGCCTTCAAACATCCGGATGGGCTCACCGTTTTTGACGGTGCGGGAAAGTCGGTCGGCATTCAGGAATTTGACCACCTTCTCATTTGTATCTGCAATAGCGGACTCCCAGGTTGTAGCTGGTATCTGCGGCGCCAGGCCGGCGCCAAGCAAGCAGGCCGCAAGAAGCGCAGGTAAACAAAACTGCAGAATGGCTGTGTTTCTAAATGTCATCAACAAGGGCCTGCCCGGTTACCCTGGCAATTTCGTAGTTCTCGAGGTCTTCGTCAGCATCCAGGTTGTAGCCCTGAATGTCTTCACGGGGGGTTGTAATACGAACAAAGCCGTCTGTTTTAACCCGCCGGTCTATTTCATGCCAGATGAGGAACTCTGTTTCTAGTTTTTTCTCATCCGTTGTATTTACAATCACATTGCCTATAGATTCGATCCGGCGCTCGTTTTCAAAATAAACCATCTGGTCAGCTAAAATAGTAGCTGATGAGTCACCCTTTTCGTCAAAAAGATAAGCGAGCACCCTGCCTCCCAGGCTATCCGGATGCCCCTCAAGGATCATGTAGGTACTGTCTACGCTTTCAAATTTGGCCATGTAATCCGCGTGGATCTGCATCCGAGGCTTGCCGCCGTCGATGACATTAAACTGGGTAAACCAGCTTTCCTGGTCGGGCAGCGGCCCTTGCTGGATTTCTTGCAGGCTCGGGGTAGCAATATCCGGCTCCGCACAGCCGGCAAGCGCCACCCATACAACAGCAAATATCATCCAATACGGCCCAGAAAGAACCTTCGGAACGCAACGCGTACAGCTTGGTATTATTTCCATCAACATGATCTTGTATCCGACTTGTGCATCGGACTTACAAATGCATTTCTAGCACCGATAAACATTTCACCTCCCCTTTTCTCTTTCCCGTCCTTCAACGTTAAGAACGAATAAGGGTTTTAATATTTCATGGTTTTGCCGATACAACGGAAAACCTGTTTGAGCTCAAACCATTAGATCATGCCTTAGAGGAAACCTTTATGAGCTTTTCAATCGAGCCTTTTGACACTGATACTGCAGTCGTAACGATCGGCAAAACGCTGGACTTTAGGAATGCAGACGACTTCAAAACGTCTTGCCAGAATCAAGTTGAAACTGGAAAACACAATTTTATCCTAGATTTTTCTGATACGGGTATCCTCGACTCTACTGGGTTGGGTTCTATTTTCTCCCTGTATCGCAAAGTATCGCCCCTCAATGGACAAGTGGTATTTGCTGCCATCTCAAGGCCCGTGCAAGTGGTCGTACAACTGACCCGTACTTACAAAGTATTCCGTCAGTTTCCTTCGGTAGATGCAGCAATGCAGGCACTTCACTAGTGGATTGCCCAAATTTATTCGAAGCGGAACCCTCCGTTTTTGTTCGTTTAGATTTACACCCTTTCCCCTCCATGTATTCCGAAATGCATTATTTTAGGAATCTAGATACCATCATGGACGATGTCCACGGGCTGTTTGATGGTTGGGAAACGCAGTTAGAAGCGTATGCTTCGCTTTCCCTTGAAGTACTGCACCTCGCCAAACTTGCCGTTCATGAGTGGGTAGCCAATATAAAACAACATGCTGACTTCCAGGGCAGATCGCCCGAAGTTGGACTGTACGTCTCTCCAACAGATGATCGCCTGAGATGCATCATTGAGGATAACTCTGAAGGATTTGATCTTGAGGGTTATCTGAAAGATCATCCCAAAATTACCGTAGTCCTTCCCGACCGTGGTATGGGCTTGTTAATGCTCAGGTCTTGCACCGAGGAGTTGCGTTATGAAAAGTTAAACGGCGGTAAACAGAAGCTGGAATTCTATATTCCCGCCAATAACGATCCTCATGTCGATATTCCCTTCTCATGACAGATTATAACATTCTAGTTGTAGAAGACGAACATACCCTACGCCGGCTACTTGAATACAGGCTGAGCAAGCATTATAGCGTCCAGACGGCCGCGAATGGAGAAGAAGCGCTTGCCCAATTGGGTTCAAACACCCCCGACCTGATCATTTCGGATATCATGATGCCGAAAATGGATGGGTTTGCCCTGCAGACAGCCCTGCAAGAACAAAAAGATACGCGGACAATCCCCTTTATTTTTCTGACTGCAAAAGCCGACGATACCAGCCGGCTTAAAGGCATGCGCATGGGGGTTGACGATTACATCACAAAGCCATTCGACATCGACCAGCTCCTCTCCAGAATAGACAGGCTGCTCGAACGCACCCGTCTCTTTCAAACGCAGCTGGATGCCAAAATTGGCAACGATTTCTCCCAGCGGTTGATGCCGAAGTCCATGCCCGAAGTAAACGGGTACGATATTACGTACTACAACGAACCGCGAGAATATGGCGGTGGCGACCTTTTTGACTGGGCAGAACCATTCCCCGGTGTCTTTTTCTTCACCATTGGTGACGTGATGGGCAAAGGGTTGCAGGCCAAGTTTTATGCTTTCAGCTTTCTGAGCTATATCCGAGGTACACTACATGCGATGCTCGGTACCTCAACCTCTCCGGCAGCCCTCATGCAACGGGTCAATAAAATCCTGATGGAAGACGAGGTGATGGAAGAGACCTTTGCCTCGTTGTTACTCATGCGCTGGGAGCCGGCGAAAAACGAGCTGACATATGCCAACGCAGGCCATTGCCGGCCATTCCTGATTTCAAATTCTGGCGCCAGCGTTATCCCGCATAGCGACCTCATTCTGGGGCTCGACAAAAATGCTACGTTTGAAGATGCCACCATCCAGCTTGCACCGGGCAGCGCCGTCATGGCATACACTGATGGACTCATCGAGCAACAGTTGAAAAATGGCAGCCAGTTGGGTGAAGAAAATCTCGGCCGATTGGCCCACCGCGCGAAGGGCTGTCAGGCCCCTATCCAGGGCCTGTTAAGCAAAGTGCTCGACAACAGCGCGGAAAAGAAATTTGGAGACGACATCCTGGTCTTCTGGATGCAGCGGTCAGCTTCCTGATGCCAGCGCAGCTAAAGCACGAGTCGTAAGTTGCTTGCGCGAAACCTTCATCTCTCCAGTAACATCTTCCGCAAGCGGCAAGTAGGCAATTGGATTCATAAACCTTGCAATCCGTGTTGCAAGATGCGTTTCGAACACAGTTGGCGCCGGCATGTCGCGGGATACATCCAGGAAAGCAACCGGGCGATACCCATAGGTCTCATCAGGTACCGGAACGACAAATGCGCGGATTACCGCAGCATGTGCCTGCAAGGCCCGTTCAATTTCTTCCGGATGAATATTCTCTCCGCCAGAGATAAACATATTGTCTTTTCGCCCTTCCACCACAAGATTGCCTGCCGCGTCCATACGACCAACATCTCCTGTCCGATACCAACCGGTTTCATCAAACGGCTTTTGTAGCCCCTCCCCGCTTACGTACCCCAGGAAACGTGTGGCACCTTTTACAAGGATTTCGCCATCTGCATCCAGCTTCAAGCGCCTGTAGTTGAGCAGCTTCCCCGAAGTAAGCAGCGTTTCTAGTGATGCAGCGGGCGGTGTGGCAGTGATCTGCGACGCCAACTCAGTCATCCCGTACGAGGTATGGATGGGTAAGCCGGCTTTATAGGCAAGCGTTATTAACGATTCCGAGATCGCACTCCCCCCCAGCAAAATAGCCTGCAGGGCTTCATACCTGTTGTTTGCTTTTGCTGCAAGTAGCCGCTTCAGTTGCGTGCCCACCATCGACACATGCGTTATCTCATCAGACGCCAACTGGACTGCAATAGGCTGTTTTTTATCTGACAAAACTACTGTAGCGCCGGCAACAAATGCACGAAACAGAATGGCAACGCCGGCCACGTGATAAAGGGGCAGCGAAAGTAAATAGCGATCGCCGGGTTTCATCGGAATATTTTCATTGGCACCAAGCGCACTCAGGTAATGGTTGCCCCATCGGTGCAATATTGCCTTGGGTAATCCGGTACTCCCAGACGATAGCAGGAGGGTTGCCGGCTTCTGTACATCCACGGTGACTGGTATCGTAACCGGTTTGGCTGCCAATGCCTCCCTTATAAACGTATCGACAGCGATGACCTGCGTAACATCGCTGTTATATCGGTCTTCAGCCACAAGCAACACCTTACACCGAAGATGTCCCATCAGCTTCTCCACCTGCGAAACCGGAAATCGCGTGCTGAGTGGCACAGCCACCAACCGGCACCTGAAACACGCCCACATCAACGTTATGTGCATCCAGGTGTTGGGCAACAATAGGCCAACGTGATCGCCCGGCTTGAGCCCGGCAGCGACGAGTTGGCTGGCGACTGCACTGACCCGTGCATCAAGGGTGGCATAGGGCAGGTCCTCACCGTTTCCCAACACAAGCGCAATAGAAGTCGGTTGAGACCGGGCATGCTCACTGAGCGGGCAATTTCGTATAGCCACGGTAAGTTAGAGATTCCAGGTTATAGAAAAGAGAATACTATAGATAAGCAAAAGTCTGGCCGTTGCCCCCAGGATCGGATTTAAAGCGGGGCTTGCCGGCGTATTTGTCACTTGGCGGAACAGCAACATACCGGGGATGACGCACAGGCTCGTGATCAGCACGGGCAGGTGCGCAGGCTCCATCAGATAAACACCCAACGGAATCAGGCCAGCCCCCAGCATACAGATAAAATAGCAAACCAGACCAAACGTCCGTCCAAAGCGGACCACAATGGTTTTTTTACCAGCAAGCCGGTCTTCTTCGACATCTCGAATGTTGTTCACCAGCAATATTGCTACGGCAAGCAGCCCCGGGGCAAGTCCTGCCAATAATACCGTATTGTTAATCGAGAGGGCCTGCACAAAATAGGTCCCGCCTACAGCAACGGGCCCAAAGAAAATCAGCACAAATAAATCGCCAAGGCCCATGTATGCGAGCGAATATTTGCCAGCCGTATACATAAACCCCGAAATGATTGAGAGGATGCCTATTAATACGATAGGCCAACCGCCTCGCCACATCAGATACCCTCCAGAAACAACCGCCAATCCAAAGACCAGCGCAGTAGCAACCAGCATGGTACGGGCAGATACCAGGCCCGCTTGCGTCACACGCAGCGGGCCTTTACGGTCTTCTGTATCCGCACCTTTCTTGAAATCGGCGTAGTCGTTAAAGAAGTTGGTACCAATCTGAATAAATAGCGCCCCAAGGAGCGCTAATCCGGCAGACAGCCAGTGCACAACCCCAGCAGCTATCGCCATGGCAACACCAATCAGAACCGGTGCGACTGCTGCCCACAGTGTTTTGGGGCGCACAGCTGCCATCCAGACTTGAAAGGTAGACATTGAAGGAGATGCCATGGTATCCATGCTGCAACAGTGCCGGCAGGTTTATGGGCGAAACGGGAATTTGGAAAACTCGGGTTTGCGCTTCTCATTGTACGCATTACGGCCTTCCTGTCCTTCTTCGGTCATATAGAAAAGCAGGGTTGCATTCCCAGCCAACTCCTGCAAGCCGGCCTGGCCGTCACAGTCTGCATTAAGTGCAGCTTTCAGGCAGCGAATGGCCATGTGAGAGTTTGCGAGGATTTCCCGACACCATTGCACAGTTTCCGCTTCCAAATCAGCAAGCGGCACCACGGTATTCACGAGGCCCATTTGCAACGCATCCTGCGCATTGTAAGGACGGCAGAGAAACCAGATCTCCCGCGCTTTCTTCTGACCGATGTGGCGCGCAAGATATGCGGCACCATATCCACCGTCGAAAGAACCCACTTTGGGGCCAGTTTGCATAAACTTGGCATTGTCGGCTGCGATGGTCAGGTCGCACATCACGTGCAGGACGTGTCCCCCACCAACGGCCCAGCCGGCAACCATTGCAATGACAGGTTTGGGACACGAGCGAATTTGCCGCTGGAAGTCCAGCACGTTGAGTCGCATGATGCCTGTACCGCTTTCTTTGTAGCCGGCATCACCACGAATCCGCTGGTCTCCGCCGGAGCAAAACGCATCCGGGCCTTCACCCGTCAGAATGATTACGCCGATTTCAGAATCGTCACGTGCATCATCCATCGCATGAATCATCTCCTTTACCGTCAGGGGACGAAACGCATTGCGCACTTCGGGGCGATTTATGGTAATTTTGGCAATTCCTTCTGCCTTATGATATTTGATATCGGTATATTCACCGGCAACATTCCACGAAATTGCAGACATATTTATCGAGGTTTGAGTTTTATTGGGCGCTAAATACGGGCGCTAATATACAACTTTATTACGATCCAGGGTCAGGTTCATTTGCAGGGCTGGAATTCAACCCCGGCATATCGTAATATCACGCTTGCAATACTCTTTTCAATCTTTTTACACTGCAACGCAAATGGTTACACACATCGTCTATTTTTGGATGAAATCAGACGTCGGCCAGGCCGGCCACGATCAGTTCGTAAAAGGTGCAAAACACCTGCTTACCATCGAGGATCTCGCCCAAGGGTATCTCGGAAAGCCGGCTGCTACCGAGAAACGCGAAATCATAGACGATTCCTATGACTATGCCCTGGTCACGATGTTCGACACCATGGAAGCACACGATAGATACCAGGTACATCCAAAACACGACGATTTCAGAGAACTCGCCCACCTGTGGGACCGCGTGCAAATCTATGATTCTAAAATAATCTAATCTTTATTGATCAGGCATGTAATGCAGGACTGCCTCAAAAGGGTAGTTATCGCGAAGACTTTACTTCTTCGAGCACGCCATTTTCTTTAAAGCGCATCTCCGGGTGATAGAAAACAGCCCAGTAATCATTTGAAATTGCCAGAATTGCATGGGCTGCAACACAAGCCCAGATGGCACCTGTTTGTATAACAATCAGCGACAAGACGATACTCAAGGGAATCGTCCCAAAGGTTTCTTTGCCGCCCTTCGGAAGGTGGGTTGTTGCAGATAATGCGGTTGTGACAATAATTGCCGGCCACCACCCATACACAGACGCAACCCCCATCAAAAGAAATCCCCGAAACAGGAATTCATAGGCAAACATGTAAAGCGTCCATACCAGCGCATTGACCACAAGCAGGCGCCGGCTCCAGTCTCTTGCCCTTATCTGCGGGTAAAAACTGTACATCTCTTTCTGGCGGGCTGTATACCAGGGTATAAATGAAATGGCCCCTCCAAACAACAAAATCCAATACAGCGAGATGGTCCAGTTGGCGTCACCTAATCCGTAGTTTTCAGGTGTGCCCGGCAAAAGCAGCAGCGTGGCCAACATAGGCAATCCGCCAAGGTATAACACCCCAATGAGCTTCTGGTACACAGCACCATACTGATCGAAGTATCCATCCCCATTACGCGCATCAACCCAGGCTTTCAATCGCTCCGAATGGGCGACAAACCAATAGAGGCAAAAACAAACGGTAGCGGTACCCACAGTGATGACAAAGACTGCATCACTAGTTTTCCAAACCAAGTCTTCCATTTACTCACTCGTTCACGAGGATCTTTGCTATCGCCCGGTGGCAGGCGAGATTTTCTTTACGATTTGTATGGACTTCGATGATCGTGCTTTTCTTCCCTGCTAAAGCACGTGCATAACTTGCGCTAAAGGTGTCTACCTGGTGGGTTTGCGCATAATCAAGGCCAAACATTTCTGCGGCGAACCCGAAATTTAACCCATGCGGCGCTGCAAAATGCGATTCAAATATATCGTTGTATGAAGAGATTGGTAAAAAAGAGAAAATTCCGCCACCATCGTTATTTATTACAATGATAATGACCGGTGCCGGCAAGCTGCGAAGTATAGCGAGCGAATTAAGATCATGCAAGAGGGTCAGGTCTCCGAGCAGCACAGTACAGCATTGGCCCGTACCGGCGACTACTCCGGCAGCAGTTGCTACCGTACCATCGATACCACTCGCACCGCGATTCAAGATCACAGGCGTTGGGCGCGCTTGAAGAATCGCAAACACGTCCATATCACGCACAGGCATACTGTTTCCGACAACAAGCGTCTCGCGTGCAAGGAGGGTCCCGAGTGTACGCGCCAGCAAAGGTTCTGTAAGGGTTGTTGCGCCGGCAAAGTAGGTATCCAGTTTGGCAGCTACGCCTGCGTCAGCTTCCTGCCAGGCGGAAAGCCACGCTGTACCATTTTCATCCGTGCCGGTAGTATGTTCAGCCAATTGCAAGGCAACCGTGGCGATATCACCTTCGATACGGGTAGTGACGTTGTGGGTGGGGTCGAGTCTGTCAGGCAATCCGTCAACAACTACGTGTTTGCTGGGTGCCGTACGCTCAAGCCATTGCAGCACTTTTTTGGAGGTGTACCGTTTCCCAAACTGCAACACCATGTCGGGTCCCTCACGAAAAGCCGGCGTATCTACAAGAAAATCCTGGTTGACAATTACGTGCCTATCTAACTCATCTACTTGCGCGCCAACATCTGCAAAAACGGGCCAGTTCGACTTTTTGGCAAGGTGAACAACTGCAGCCCCTTCTGCAGGAGAACGCATCCGTCCGGCAATTACAACACCACGCGCTGATGCGCGAATGTGGTCAGCGATTGCTGTTAATTGGGGTTCAGCTGCAACACGTACGGTAGCCGGATACGCCGTGAAGGGCGCATCGGATTGCTCCCAATTTTTCAAAGAGGCAGCGTAAGCTGTAAAGTCAGCGTGCGTTTCACCCGGCGCAAGGGGTTCGCGAAACATCCAGTTCAAGTGTACGGGCCCCTCCTGACTACGGTGCACTGCCTGGTCTATGGTTGTAAGTACAAAAGCGGGCGCAATTTCGACCGTCGGTGGAGGACCATCGAAAGCCCACGAAAGATAGTCTCCGAAAATGCCGGGCTGCGTAATAGTTTGATTGGCACCTGTACGACGAAGCTCAGGAGGACGATCCGCAGTTAACAACAGCATGGGCACCCCTTCAATGGCAGCTTCCACAACAGCAGGCAATCCATTCGCAACAGCAGTCCCAGACGTGGTAATCCAGCCAGCCGGCCGGCCTGTTGCGCGCGCAAACCCGAGCGCTGCAAAAGCCGTCCCTCGTTCATCAAAATGGACAAACGATGTTGCTTTGGGGTGGCGGGCAACAGCTGTAGTGAACGGCGTAGAACGCGAGCCTGGGGCGATAAAGAAAGTATCCACGCCACACCTGACCAGTTCTTCAACGATCAGATACGTCCACAGATGGTTAATATTTGGCGCGTCGTTGATCAAGCCCCAATGCTTTGATAAAATCGCCGATTTTCTGCTCAATTTCCTGCCATTCATCGACAGGTTTGGAGCCTTCAACAATGCCGGCGCCCGAATAGAGGGCAAGCTTTCGATCTGTTGCAAGTCCGGATCGGATGGCAACCGCAAATTCTGCGGCTTCGTTACTCATCCAGCCAATAGGTCCCGCATACCACCCGCGATCAAATGACTCCAGTTGCCGGATAGTTTCCATGGCCTCTTTCTTTGGATGTCCGCCCACCGCAGAGGTTGGAGGCAATGCCTGCAAAATGTCGACGTCTGAAATAGACGGGCGCAGCATCCCATGGAATTTAGATCGAAGGTGCCGGCCAATATTGAGATTCATCAAAGAAGGTGCTTTGTCCATCGTAATATCCGTGCATATCGCACGAAAGACTTGCTCGATGCTACGCCTGACAAACGCGTGCTCGTGCTGGTCTTTATCACTCAATAGTAGCCGATGTCCCAGTTCAATGTCTTTTGCATTGATATCATCGCGCATTCCTGTGCCGGCAACGGCTTCGCTAAAAATAGCCCTGCCATTGCGGCGATACAGGCGCTCTGGCGGCGCACCCAAAAAGACATACGCATCCTGCACCTGAAAATAGAAGTGAAAACAGTTTGGTGTTGCCTCACGAAGCAGTTTGAAAAGCAAAAATTTATCAAACGCTTCTGTAAAAGAAAATTCTACTTTGCGCGCCAGCACAACTTTTTCAAGCGGATGGCCATTCCGAATCATTTTCAGCGCCTCCTGTATCATACCGCGCCACCCTGATTCATTTGGGGAATCATGTCGCGCTATAGGCAACGGGACCTCTCCACGTAATTTGTGTGTCGAGAATTGTATGCCAGCAAGTGCAGCCAGTAGCTCCTCTTCCCGGTGCATATCCTCGCCTGGGATCAGGTTGCAGCACAAGAAAAATTGTCCGTCGTGTCCCTGAAGCTCAAACCGAGGCAACACAAAACAAAAGTTTCCGGCAACGGGCCACTCTGGGGTGCCTGCTTGATCAAACCTGATGCCACCATAATACCGCACACCTTCCTGTGCCTCTTCTAGCCGCTCATTAACTTGCGCTTTAAGCACTGGAAAAGCATCATTACCCTGGGCAATGAGTTGATCAGCCTCGCCCAACGCTGCAGTAAAAAACTGGTCGTCTCTGGCCTCCCAGAAAATTTTTATATCAGCATCCTGCTCACGCAACCACTGGACAGGATCGAGCGCAGCAACAGGCACAGAAACCTGTACAATACGCTGATCGACCGCTGCAGTATTTCGGGCTGCAGCAAGGACAGACCTGACTTGATCTGAAAGCATTAACGACGGCTTTGTAACCGGCGTTACCTGCAAGGTGCTTTGTATGTTATCGCGTCTCTCCATCATACCTGTACCGGTTGTCGTTCAGGTGTTCAGAACACTAACTTAAGGATGCCAGATGATCGGTATTGTTTAAATACTGCATTTCAAATCCGGCCGCACTATGCGTGATATAGTTTATGCCCGTGTTGGCATGTTTAATCTCCTCCATCCGCTGCAATCCATATGCATCAAGCAAGCTTGCAATCAGGATGCGAAGAAACCGACCGTGGGCCACAACCATGACCCGTTCGCCGGCGTGATTGTCAATTATATAGTTGATGCCCCGCAGGGCCCGCTGCTGAACATCCAGGGCAGACTCCCCTCTTCCAATCGAAAAAGTATAATTGCCTTGCTGCCATTCTTCGCGCATACGTACAAACTCGTCGCGTAGCGCGTCTGTTACATGCATGCCTTCATAGTCACCCCACGACATCTCTTCGAGATCGTTGAGGTATATGAGGGGCTTATCCTGGTTCTCCAATGCAACAGTCTGGGCAGTCTGTTTGGCACGAATAAGGGTACTGGCGTAAATCACATCCAGGTTAAAAGTAGCCGCGTGTGATGCCAAAGCACGCGCTTGCCGGCGTCCCAACTCATTCAGCGGTACATCTATCCCTCTGCCCTGCACAATGCCCTGCTTGTTGTAATCCGTTTCGCCGTGACGTACAAGAAACAGGTGGGTAACAGCGTTCTCCACACGTGCTGCCGGCCTAGACGCCTCACCGCTCGAAAAGGCAGGGGCTCTTGATTCAGATCCTTCCGCTGACTTCGTCATTTCCTGGTTAATCGGTTCAAAATAAAACGCTCCATTTCGTCGAGTTCGGGCAACGATACCCGGTGCTTCATAGCTGCACGTACGATCACCGACTTCAACACCTGATCGGGATACGGGACTGCATACATGCGCGCATGTACTTTGTCTAGCAAAGGCTTAAACAACTGATCTACAAGGCCCCAGCGGATGACGATAAACAAGACCAGTCCAATTCCCATCAACAAAAACTGGTCATTGATGGCAAACCAACTCATCCCGATTACATAGAACAACCCCTGGGCCCAAACCTGATCCAATAGTCTGAGTACGGGAGACACCGTCAGGCTCGTTAAAACAGGGCCCCAGATGGCAAAAAGGAGGTAAACGGCTACAGCAATTCCGAGGGTGGGTAACACACCGAGCGTCCACAGCAATGGTGGAATGCTCCAGAGCATCAGTGTTTTTGGACTCCCAAGCCAACGGGCAGCCATATTTAGCAACCAGTCTATGGATCGGTGCGCAAGAACAGGCTCCGCATATTGCTTAAGATCAGCAATGGTTGTGTGAAACCAATGCCCTGCGGCGGTAAATATTCCGTTGGGTGTTTCGATGAAGGATGCGTCTTTATCCGCGATGGGGACCTTCATAAGTAACCTACCGGTTGGCCGAGGTATCAGGAATCCTGTAGAGATACAAAATCTAGCGTTACCAAACCACACAAGAATGAACGATTCAGGGGCACAAATTACGGACACACCAGCTCCAGATCCGCTCATTCCTCTGTAGCTAAACGTAACGATTCCGAACGATCAATAGTTTCAAAAATTATTGAAAGTTTGGTTCAGATGCACGCAGGCCAGTAATTAATGCTCAAATGCGATGTGCCGGCCCCTCATTTCCGGCAATTTCCAATGTGGGGTATAAACGCTAGCCTTGCGGGGTGTACAGTTGAACACCTTTTCTAAACCGGATTACAGGATCTGACACGCCAGCTGCTTTTAACGCCGGCACCAATAACCGGGAAAGGGCTGCTTCGGTGTTTCGCAAGGGTTGTGGGGATGTTTGCAGGTGTGCTTCAGCTTCTGCACGGAGTGCATCTTTGGCAACAACCATGGCTTTGTGCTCTACAGCTTGTCCACTCCACGAATGTAGTCTCGCCCACCCTACTTCTGTTTGAACCTCCATATTTTCGAGGTTCGGATCAACAGACTCTACTTCAAGCTCGCTGGCGGTAATTATGACAACATTACCGGGCTCAAAAGAAATGGAGCTGCCGTCAATCTTGAGCAGATCGACACCATAGGACACACGCCCCGGTAGTCGTACAGTTGATTTCGTGGTACCCAGCGAGATGGACTTGTCAAAGTAATCCGGGAAGAGATACTTGGTGTTTTGCTGCGTGATGGTTGCGTTGATATCCAGGTATCCCGCAACCAGAAAGGAAGCCGGCACCTCACGCCTAAGCTCGGAGATGATAATCTCTTTAACGTCTTCTTGCGTGATCTGCACATCAGGCAATGATGGCGCAGAAATCTGGGGTGGTGACAGGTAGATACCTACCGCAACTCCAGCAAGCAGCAACAGGATCAGGAAAATGCCTCTCATGACAATATTGGCTACCGACCATACAACGGCATAGAAATGCCCGGGCGTTCAAATGATAAAGCGTAGGGTATTATTATGTCGAATAGCACACCTAAGTTGCACTACTCATCCAGCAACACGTCGTAATAGCGCAATTTTGATGGAAACATGACAACATCACGCAACCATATGCCCTGGGGAAGGACCAATTCAGGGACAATAAAACCTGTGGTATCATCCCGTAGTGCGTCGTATGATACGGAGGCAAGAAAATCACTGGCATCTTGCGCCATCTGATATTGTGCAAGCGGTACCCTGAACTTGACTTCAATAATCGGAGGATCAAGGGTCAAGTACTCCTGCATAGATGGGACATCATTTAAGTGGACATCCAGGTCACGGGTGCCTTCAGTGAATTGTGCGGTAACAGCAGAAAGACGTGTTTCACTGATGCTGAGCGCAACAAGTCCTTTCAAGGTATCAGCCAGTTGCACGGTAATATCAAGGGTGTCTTTCACGTCTTCCCGCTCAAAAAACGCTGTTGGCCAGTGGGTAATGTTCTCAAGGATGGATTGTGCACCGGAAAGCTCAACAGAATCAGGTGTTACCCAGATGTCTTGCACTATATCGTGCGTAGCCGGCCAGGAAATTTCAGCACGGGGCTGGATCGGTACTTTTTTGGTCTGACGCGCTTCTTTTTGCAGCGAAAGGATGGCCGGCAAGGTGCGCTCAACCATCATATTCTGGGGCAACCGTCGCTCTACTGCTTCCTGGACACTCAACTGCGATTGATTGGCGTCGATGACAATACTGGGTGGATTGTAATAAAGCTGCAGCAACTGCAATCCATCCCCTTTCACCATCACATTTACACTTGGAGGTGGCAGGGTAACAAATGCTTCGTTTTCAGACAGGTTTTCGACGCGCGTAACGATGTCAAACGACTTGGTATAGCTCTCACTCATTGAGCTAAAGAACCAAAGGATCACGGAGAACACAATGCACATTGTGATCACAAAACCACGGTGTTCAGGCTGCTCACCTTCATCGTGTGGTTCTTTGCTGGAAAGCGAAAAGATATTGTTTAGCCGCTCCCAGAAAACCGATCCGTATGACGCTGATTCAGAATTCGCCACAATCGAAATTAATCATTGAATTGTTGAAATGCCGGTAGGCCTTGTATGTAATGAACATACGCGCTAAATAGCCGCACCAGGTAACGAGCCTAGTACCGATTTACCCGGCCTTAGGTCCAACCTATTTTCTCTTTGATAAATTGCCATCCCTGAGCAATCTCATCCCGACTGTATAACCTAAAAAGGAATAACAGCGGGAAGTAGGTCAGGATAAGCAAAACACGTGCAAAAATTCTCGGTACCAGTGCGAACTCCTGCGTCAGCAAGCCAAGCACAAAAAGGCAGGTAACAATGCCAAGGACGATTGCGAAGGTAGACCACCGGTATTGGATATCAATTTCTTTGCCCGCGAGGCGATTTGCCAAAAAAACAAGGATCCCATATGACAACACAGTAGCGGCGGCTGCGCCATAAGCACCGGTTGTCGGAATAAGCGCAAGGTTCAGCAATACATTCAGTACAGCCGCTATCGACACCATCCAGGAAATGAGGTGGGTTTTATTGGTTGCAAAGAAAATGTTGTTGATCACAACAAACACACCATACAGCATTGCCCCCAATGCAAGCGGAAAAACGAGAATTGTACTTTCAAGGTAGTAGGCATCTACCCCGATGCGGCCAAGGGCTGCGGTCAGGTCAAAAGCCAGCAACGCAATGCCGAGCACAAACCACGCGGCCCATATAGAAAAATGTCGGAAAGCCCGCCTGTGTAAACTGAGGTCCCCACTGCCCAGTGTTTTGAGGCCAAGAATGGTGAAAGCAAGCTGAAAACTCTGTACTACAAAAAGATTTAATACGCCACTGAGCCTCGCCGCCCACTCGTACATGGCAACCGTTTCATCTGAAGCAAGCTCTTTCAGCAAAAAACGATCGCCGGCATTCAAAACAAGTCCGGCAAGTCCCATAAAAATGAGCGGGCCGCCATAAGCAAGTAAAGGACGCAAGAGCCCTACTTTAAATTGCCACTTTATTGAGGAAAGCAACGCTACGAGCAGTACAAAAACCTGCAATCCGGAGGCACAGGCATACGCCATGTAGATGCCTTCAATCCCCCGTTGCTGTGCTGCAAGAAAAACATATACGCCGCCAATCAACACAACCATTTCCAGCATGATCACAAGTACATACACCCCGGGCCGCTCTTGAATGCGAAGCAGCATCATGGGTACGGCTGCTATAACTTTGCACCCGATATATATCCCCAAAAACAGGATGACATGACCGGCGCCGGTGTCATCGAGGAAATACGAGGCCAGCGGTTCGGCAAAAAACTGCAAAATCAGCCAGAACAAGCCGGCAAACCCGATGGATGCAACAACTGCCGTAAAAGGCAACGCTTCCTGTTCACCCGCACGCTCATCTCTCCCTACATACCTTAGCAGACCATTCCCTAATCCTAGCCCAGCGACAATGATGCAAATCTGGGCAAACACAAAAAGCGTCGCAAATTGACCGTACGCCTTGACACTTAAAATGGAAGAGTTCAGATAAAGCGGTGCAAGAAATAACCCGCTAAGTTTAATGGCAACATTGCCAAGTGCGTACAAGCCACTTTGCTTGATAAGGTCAAAAATAGATCTTTTTGCCATACGGCTTAAACGTACGCAGATGCAGGAATACAACGGTTTGGACTAAACGCGGGAGAAGGTTTTTTGTACCTGTTCTCGATCCTCGTTTTATATTTTTTTATAATACGAGGGTCTAAGAGAAAAAACCTGTCAGGTTGTAAACTATGCCAAACGCGATGTGGACCACCAATACACGCATCCTTTCATTGGTGCTGGTACTTTTTACCCTTTTTTCGCTTCCTGCCTCAGCCTCTGATTTGCTGCCTGTTTTGCAGGAAACAGCAGATGAAAGTGCTACACCACTCCTTACCAGGATTCTAAATGTAGATCCCGACAATCCGCCAGATATTTTGGTGTTTCTAGGGCGTTTCCACCCCCTCTTCGTGCATTTGCCGATTAGTTTCTTGCTGCTTGGCGCCCTGCTCGAAGTAATCACACGCATGAAACGCTATGAAGAGTTGCGGCCGGCTGTATCGTTTGTCCTTTTCCTGGGCGCTCTTAGTGCTGTCGTTGCGGTAGTTGCCGGCCTATTGCTTGCGATGACTGGCAGCTACGGGGGGGATGATCTGAACTGGCATAAGTGGCTCGGGATCGGGGTTGCAGTGACAGCTGTGTTGGCGTATTGGCTCAAGCGCCGCAGCCTAAAAACGGAAGATGTATCAATGCGCCGGGCCTATGGAGGCGTACTCGCTGCCTGTAGTGCGATGCTCATCGTAGCAAGCCATTTTGGAGGCTCACTCACCCACGGCTCAGATTACCTGACCAGCTACATGCCTGAGCCATTTCGTTCAATTGCCGGCATTCCGCCGCGAGAAGAAGCAAAACCCATTGTCCTTGAAAACGTGGATGAAGCGCAGTTATTCAGCGACATTATTCATCCCATCCTTGATGCCAAGTGTACCAGTTGTCATAATCCCAACAAGAAAAAAGGCGACCTGATTCTTACCACAGAAGCTGATATTGTTGCGGGTGGCGAAAGCGGTGCTGTGTTTGTTGCCGGCGACGCAGGCGACAGCGACCTTTATCGCCGGCTGCTGCTTCCCACAGACCACGATGACCACATGCCTCCTTCAGGCAGAAAGCCGCTGTCAGATGATCATATTCGCCTGATTGGCTGGTGGATCGACAGCGGTGCACCTTTTGAGGATGCTACGGTTGCTCAAATCGGTACCGACGATAATATTCGCGGCATCCTCGACCGCATGGCATCTGAAGCTCAGGAAGCTGCCTTTGCCCTTGAAGTGCCGGCTGCTGATCCGGCAGACATACAGGCCCTCGCAGACATGGGTGTCCTCATCATGCCCCTATCCCAAGAAACCAACCTGCTCCAGGCAACTTTCCTCAATGTTGCTGACGACTTCAGCGACGATGACCTGGCCCTGCTTACTCCGCTCGCAGAACAGATGGCCTGGCTGAATCTTGGCCGATCGGCCATTACCGACGCAGGCATGGTGCACATAAAAGCGCTGAAGAACCTTTCGAAGCTACACCTCGAAAAAACAGCAGTGACGGATGACGGCCTCGCGCAATTGAGTGAATTGGAACGCCTGGAATACCTCAATTTGTACGGCACCCAAGTATCGGACAACGGACTTGAGCACTTGAAATCGCTCGCCAACCTGAGTGCGCTCTACCTGTGGCAATCCAACGCAACACGCGAAGGTGCAGCCCGACTGGAAACGGCCATCCCTGGCATCGAAATCAACATGGGCTACGAAATGATGCAGGATGCAGAAACGAACAACGTATCTACAGATTAAGCCCGTTTAGCTGTTATATCCGAGTAAGGTCTTTGCGATTACGTTTGAGGCTGTTCCTCCATCGAGGGGCAGCCCAAACATTTTCTGGGGAGTTGTGAGAGCCGGTACCCGGGCTACAGCTTCTTGAATCGCCTGGCGATCTGCGGCGACCAACTGGTTCCATCCTCCTTCCAACGTCTCAACCCACTCTGTCTCCTGTCGGAGCGTAATGCACGCTTTCTTCAGCCAGTACGCTTCTTTTTGCAGACCACCTGAATCAGTGAGCACAGCCTGTGCATTTTTTATAAGCTGCAACATTTTCAAATAGCCCACGGGCTCCTTAACGTGGATATTTTGAGGCACATCAATGCCGTCGAGCTTGGCTTTTGTACGGGGATGCAAAGGTAGCAGAACAGGCGCCGGTAAGGCGCCCAAGCCGGCAAGGATTTCGAGGAGATGTTTTTTGTTATCTGTATTCGAGGCCCGGTGTACCGTTGCCAGGTAATAATCAGCCGGCACATCATCAATCAGATTTTGCTTTGTTGCAGCAAGGGCTGAGAAGTGGATTGTGGCATCATACATCACATCCCCCGAGAAACACACCGTTGTATCAATGCCTTCATTTTTAAGATGCTGCATCGCGGTTGAGGTAGGGCAAAAGAGTACTTCAGACAGCCGATCAGTGACAATTCTATTGATCTCTTCCGGCATTTTACGGTTGAACGATCGTAATCCAGCTTCCACGTGGGAGATGGGTATATCCAGCTTGGCGGCCACGAGCGCGCCAGCAAGCGTTGTGTTTGTATCGCCGTAAACGAGTACCCAGTCTACAGCATCCTGTGCCAGTAAAAAGGTCTCAAATCGTTCCATAATTTCCCCGGTTTGCACGGCATGGGAGCCAGAACCAACCTGCAAGTTGACCTCTGGTTGTGGAATTTCAAGCTCGTCAAAAAAGATTTGGCTGACCTGCCTATCGTAGTGCTGACCAGAATGTACAATCATTTCTTCAATACCGGCCGCTGAAAAGGCCCGGCTTACCATAGACGCTTTTATAAACTGGGGCCTTGCCCCGACCAGCGTGACTACTTTCATGTTCTCTTTTCTCCTACAATATCGTCGAGCATAGCCGCAAGCTGCCCTGTAAGTCCTGATCGGCTGTATCGTGCAATAGCAGATGTATCACCATGCGGATGCTGCTTGCCGGCGTCCCACTGGGTATAGAGGCTTCTGACGTATGCAAGCATGGCATCACCATTATCAAAATCAATCATTTTGCCGGCGCCAGTATCTTGCAATATTGCTGCTGCATCACCATCAGGCGGTCCTATGCCCAGAACAGGATTACCCGTTGCGAGGTATTCGAATAACTTACCCGTTACAATCCCTTTTGCAGAGAATACACGGTTAATCGGCAATAGCAGGGCTGCACTCTGTTTCATGTACCTTACAGCCTCGCCATGCGGACAATAGGCAATGCGCTCTACCAGATCCAACAAGCCAGCAGCCTCCAACGCTTGCATCACTGCCCCGTCAACATTTCCTACCAACCTTATTTTCAGTTTAGGCACCTGCTCTTTTACCTGCGCCAACGCCTGCCACAACGCAACAGGATTGCGCGCAGCGTTCATGTTGCCCACATGGGAAATGTAGAACGTATCAGGATCCAGAGATGCGTCTGATGAAAAATCATCCCGATCAAATCCGTTGTAGATGGTTACGCAGGGTGTGTTCGTCTTTTTGACAAACTGCCGCTCAATCACAGGGCTGACAGTCAGCACAGCGTCCGACTCATCTAATACAGACTTTTCAAGGCGCGCATTTTTTCGGCGGGCAAACCCCGTCATGGGCAACTCCTCCAGGAAGTCAATATCAACCCAGGGATCACGGAAATCTGCAATCCAGGGCACATTGTATCGCCGTTTCAGGCTCCGCCCGATAAGGTGGGTAGAATGAGGAGGTCCGGTTGTGAAGATGGCATCTATTTCACCAGATGCAACAAGGGTACGTGCTTTTTTCAACGCGTAGAAATACCAGCCAACTCGTGCATCAGGAATGAACACGTTTGCGCGCACCCACCGGGCAATTCGCTCGCGATAGCTGATAGGCTTGTCGGATAGGAAGCCTACCGAAACGGCATCAGCTTTGGATTTGTTGGTAAAGCCGGCATATATCCGATAGGGATCCCAGGCACCCGTACGATGCACGTTTACGCCATCAGGGACCTCCCGTAGCATGTCCGGGTCCAGGTCTGGGTACGCAGCTGATGCTGGGTCAAGCGTCAACACTTCCGGCATCCAACCAAAAGATGGCAGGTACTTGACAAACTTCAGTGCCCGCTGGACGCCTGAACCGCCAGAGGGAGGAAAATAGTACGCAATGACAAGAACGCGTTTGGCCAATCTGAGCTACCGACTACTGATCCTTTCTTCGGAAATACCCGTAGCCAACAAGGCCTATTACCGCCCCGTATGCCAACAACGTGGACAGGAGGCTTACCCAGTATCCCAGCTTGTAACTGGATGGATCGAACGCCATAGTGAGCTGATGTTCGCCGGCCGGTATCTGTACGCCACGAATGAGATAGTTCACCCGATGAATTGGTACCTCAACATCATCTACATAGGCCTTCCAGCCATCAGGATAATAAACCTCGCTTACTACCAGCAAACGATCGGTATCGGTATTGACACGCCATGAAATCTCATGGGGTGTATGTTTTTCCAACACGGCTGTCGCTACGCTGGCAGAATCAACTGGTGAAGTTGTCACAGGCAATTCGGCCGGCAAGATAGCGGTTGTGGCCAGGTTGAATGCATCGCTTTGCAACCGCGACCAGGTCTCTTCGGCGCTTGTTATTACTTCAGTATTGCCCACAAAGTATGCCCGGGGCAACGCGTTCTCACGTTCCAGCACCTGCATGCCTGTTTGTGGATCCTGGTAGACCATTCGCGTATCGGGGAGTTGTCCGCGGGGTACTATTACATACCGCGTGTTGAGCAAGTCCAGACCGTTTGCATGCGGCACACTGTCTTTAAAAAGGATGTTCTCCAGGTAATCCTGATAATACCTGAGCTTGGCGCCGTGGTATCCGCTTAGTGTTTCATAATGGTAGGCAGGCCGCGCAACTTCAACTAGATTGCCTTCCAGCGACAACACGCGAAAGTGCCCATTGCCGCCAAGTTCATTCTTTTTATTGATCAGGTAGGTATCAAAGCCATATTCTGCAACAAGCGCATCTGCCGTTTGCTCGGTGGTTAACCGCTCCTCGACGAAGTAGCGTTTGCCTACATCAATGAGATCATAAGCCACCAAACCAAAGATCAGGAAGCCAGCCACAAATCCTGCCAGTGATCCTTTTTGAAACAGGAAAAACACGAGGCTCGCACCCAGCAACATGAGGATGGTGCGAATGGCATCTTTTGCATAACGGTCACCCCGGTCAGCTTTAATTCCAACCAATGCACGGTCAACGGCAGTGGCAACTTGCGGATTGTTTACACTGACGTTGTTTTGTGACGCTACGCGTTGCATAAACATCTCGCGTTCCCCCTCTTTCTCGAACGCAAAGAACACGTCTTTCATTGTAAACAGCACCAACATAACGGCGAGTGCGGCACCCATTGTTTTGAAGAGGGTTGGCAAGCCAGTAGAGGTTGTGCGCAGCGATTCAAACGCCTGCTTGAATCCGAATGCCGCTAGTAACGCGAGCACTAGAGACACAATAGCCAGCCAGGTTTCTGGTACCCTGAAACTGCTGAATAACGGGAAGAAGTTGAACATGAACCGATTGAGCAGTTCAAAATGCCGGCCCAATGCAAACAGCGTGAGCAAGATTGCAGCAATCGAAAGTGCCAATACAGCGCGTTTTCGTACGGTAAAGCCGGCAAAGACTGCAAGGGCCATAACAATTCCTCCCACATAGTGAGGACCACCTGTGGGTGGCTTGGGGCCCCAATAGGCCGAAGCACCTCCGTAAGCATCCGAAATAATGAGGGTTATCAACTCCCCAATGCCCTGGCTCCAATTCATTGCATAGGCCCAGGAAAGCCCGCCGCCGCCGGCTTCTCCACCAGGCGACGCACCACGGATCGTATGTGCTTTATACTCAAAGTTTGAGAGAAACGGCTGGGCAACCATCAGTATGCCTAGCACGGAGCCAAACGCCAGCCAACCGGTAGATTTGGCAATGTTTGCCACATTGTTTGAACGGTACGCACCCACAACTTCTACAAGCCACCAGATGGCCATAACAAAAGCCACATAGTACGTAATCTGGATATGGCCAGCCCGCAAGTTTATGGCCAGGGCTATAGCAAACAGGAAGCTGCTGAGTACGCCGGGTTTTCGAAGAGCGAAGACAAATGCAAGAATCAACCACGGCGCAAATGCCATCGTGATAAATTTAGAATTATGGCCGGCAACCAGGATGATGGGTACATAGGTAGTAAAACTGTACGCAACCGCCGCCAGCATGCTCGCCCATTTGTCACTCACAAGCACAAAAGCAAGAAGGTACGTCCCCCAAAGCATAAAGAGGAAGTGCGAAGAAGGCCAGATGAGGGTCCGGAGAAACCGTGGTATATCATCCAGTTGTTTTACTTCAACGGGAGATGAAATCATGTACCCGGGCATCCCGCCAAACGGATTGGGCGACCAGAGTGCCGTTTCCCCCGTTTCCGCCTTGTATTGCGTCATCTCATTCGACATTGCCTTAAAGCTTACAGTGTCGTAGGCAAACAGCGACATCCCCTTGAAGTGAATCGGGGCAAAAAAAGTAAAGGAGATAACAGCGAGCAAAACCAGACAAAACGCATGTTGCACGGTCGGAGACTGCCGGTCCCATAAATTTGGCTCAGCCGTAATCTGTTTTGCTGCTGCAGCCGGCTGCTTCTTTTTGTTACGCTTTTTTTTCTGGTTTCGTGCCATAGGGGAAATAAGCTTCGCTACCGCCTTTACATCTTTGCCCGACATTCATGACCAAGGATATCAGTGCAATAAACCCAATGTGATCAAACTTATTCGATCAAAGCGGTGTGATGAAGCGAATACAATATGTGTGGTAAACGTTGGCCCTGTAGTGGGGTCAGGAAATAACTTTGGGAACCCGAAAATAGTCACTATCCGCGTCAGGTGCATTCTTCAATGCTTCATCATGCGATATGCGCTGTTCCACATCTTCAGCCCGAAATACATTGTTGACATCAAGCACGTGTGTCATAGGGGGGATATCATCCGTATTCAGCTCATCAAGCTTTGCCATGTAAGACAAAATTGCATTCATCTCTCCGGCCAGCCGAGCCTGCTCATCTTCAGAAAAAGACAGCCGGGCTAAGGCGGCTATGTATTTCACATCTTCAACAGATACTGACATGTTAACTTCGGTTTTATCTGCAGCTACGGTTCAATCGTACGCGCTACGCCAGCGCGAGACTATTGAATAAACGTGCTGATAGAAAGATTCAACACTGTAAAACTAAGAACGCCCAGCAGAGAAAAATAGTGTACAAAGAAAAAGGGACAACATTTAAGCATGTTGTCCCTTTTAAACTAATTGGCCTGAACAGGCAGGTTCAGTATAGCTTAATTCTGATGCGGATATTTAATTTCACGCGCAGATTCAGCATCCATTCGGCGAATGTCTTCTTCGATCTGTCGTCTTCTCCGCTCAAGCACCTGGTCATCAAACGGACGGTTGTTGCGGACCGTAAGCGGATCAAGCATGCGTGCCTGGAGAATAATCAGCAATTCACGCTGAATTTCATCATGGCGGTTATAGCCAAACAGGTAACGCAGCCCAAAGAACCAGGGCGGTAAATCTTTAAGGATAGGAATACCACGGCGCGAGACGCTTTTTTCAGTAGAGTAGAGCCCACCGATGATTGTCTGCTCACCGTCAAGCAGAAGCACCTGGGTATCTGCCCGGTTACGGTCAATGACAACGCCGGCTGCTGTTGGTCGGCCCGAAGAGTTTTCCACGTTGACATCCAGATGAATAAATTCTAGCACTTGCCCCCCTAAGGTATCAGCAAGTTGCTCGCGGATTACGGTTGGCGTTACGTCGATGATAATACCCGTCTGGAAAAACTGGGTTACCGTATTACCGGCAAAGTCACGTTGCTGAACCGGTACATCAGAACCAATCTGAATGTTACCAACCTGTCCGCTCTGTACGGTTACAGAAGGGTTGGCAATAGTACGACCGAGGCCTTCTGTTTCAAAGACACGGAGCAACTGCGTGAGTGCATTCAGTGAAATCTGGTCTGGCCCGACAATGAAGTCTTCAAACTGGCTAAAAAACTCTTTGGTATTCAGCGCAATCTGTGGAATCTGTCCGGCTCCACCCGCCGCGCCGCCGCCAGCGCCGCCACCTGCGCCTCCTGCACCGCCGGCACCGCCGCCGCCAGCCTGTGGCCCAAACCAAACGCTCCAGTCAACACCAAGCTCAAGTGACTTTGTGAGGTCTGCATCAAACAGAATAGCGTTGATCTGAACTTCGCGTGTTGCCGATGTAGCAGGCACTGCAATAACGCCGGCTCCCGGATCGCGACCAGAAGCCTGGTTGGCATCCATGACCAGCGGAATGGCCGGTGCATTTTCAATAATGTAGTAGCGATCATTCTCGCGATAGGTGAGTCCTTTTGTGTTGAGGACTACTTCAAGCGCATCGAAAAAGTGAGAGCTTGTTATCGCGATACCAATGGGTTCTGTTCGTGCTTCAGGATCGATAACCTGCTTCTGTGTAACCCGCTGAAAAATGGGGTTCATGAACTCAATAAACTGGTCCATGCGGGTGTCAGCCCTGAAAGAAACCACCTGGTCAGGTGGGACATAGGTACGGATTCCTGATCCTGCCGGGGGGCGCTGGGCAAGTACTTCTTGAACAGAGATCAATAGAAATAAACAAACAAATACAGCAAAGAGGCCCCGACCCTTCGATCCCGGGATGTTCAACGTCATCATTCTCTCCTATTGTCGCACGCAAAATGCAAGATTGGATCTAAAAAAGAAATGCAACACTATAGCTTGCCTACCAATCGAGCCGAAAACGTGTTTACTTTAAATAGATTAATTCAATAAATGCTAAAAATATCAAAAACCTTACCAATTACTGGACGGTGTAAGCCTAGTTCCGCCTACTGCGCGCCGATAAGACTCCTCATTATTCAAAAATACTTCTACGCGGTCAATAATACCGCCCTTATTTAATCGAGCATCTACTTTACCGGACAGTGGATCGATATCGGTAATTTCACCAAGATAGATATTGTCGCCCACACCAAGTGTCCGGTAGCCAGATTCGTCTCTAAATACTGCTTTTCCTCCCACAATGGATATCAATTCTGTACCAACAGCCTCGATCTCGAGCAGTCCATCTGTATTGGGGGGGATATTTTTCAGGATGCCAGGATAAAACGGATTGATGGCCGGCGCATTATCTGGCAGAATATCTTTTGGTACCGGCGGTAACTGGCTAGACCAGCCTGTCGGCAGCAATTCGCCTTCCATCAGTTCCGCAAACAAGTCTTCTGGGGCACTTACGCCTTCTGTACCGGAATAATAGGCGTTCAGGGTCATCCGGAAAGAAACCATGATCTGCATCCGCTCCTTCCCTGTTTTCTTGTCTGTAGAAATCAGGTCAATTTCGTCTAGCGTCAGGTCATTGATGCGGTAGAAATTGCGGTTATTTTCGATGTCCCAGATAAACTTATAGAGGCTGGGGAAGTAGGCCCTGCCATCAACGGCATACGTATGGTAGCTATAGTCTGGCTCTGTCTTCGTGCCGGTAGCAGTTACGTCAAAGTTTTTGAATCCGGATGCGGTAAGACCGTTCAGGTAGCCAATCACTTCCGGGCTTTTCAACTCTTCCGGTATAATTTTGTAACGCGCAAACCAGCGACGCGTCGCATCTTTAGCGGCCGATTCCGAACTGGTCTGTTTCAGAAACAGCTCATCCAGTTCTGCCTTTTTGAGGCGCACAACCTTTTCAGCGCGGATAGCGCGTTCCAGGTCATCTTCCTTGGCATTCATCATGTAATACCCCAGACCAATAACAATGGCCCAAAGAAAACCCATTACGAGAACACTATAGCCTATTTTACCCATAACTAATTTTTATCTACGGGACAGGCGGCGTGCCTGTCTGTGGTGCAGGATCTGCTGCTTCGTTTTCAGTAGAGATGGCGCCTTCAACCTGGTTACGCAGGTATTTCGCTGCGGCCGGCAAATCGTCAATTACCGGTACGCGCATTCTAAAGCTGAAAACAGGCGCTTCACGAATTTCAGAATATGTAAGGGATTCAATGTCACCGTCGAGATTGGTTGCAAGGTCTACCACGCGGTCTCTCGCTGATGACGTTCCAACAATCACGAGCTCAGTGCCTTCAGGACGCCAATTGTCAATCCAGATGCCCCGAACACTTGCTGTTGCCTCAGACACTTGTTCAAGTGTACGGCTCCATTTATCACTCCCTTTGAGCAAATCATCCAATACTGTTAGTGCATTCAAATAAGAAGCCGTAACCGTATCAAAACTGTCGATACGTGCCTGAAGGACATTGGCATCAGCACTCTGGATCTCTGCCGGATATTCTGCCAACATCTGCTGATACTGGGCAATCTCTTTATCAATTGAGATGTACTTGTAGACAAAGAAAAGCCCTGTGAGCATGATGAGCAGACCAATTACAGGGATATGCCAGGTAATTGGAATTTTAAACCGCCGTTTGATCAGGCGATTCGGCATCAAGTTGATTTCGTCGAAGACACCGAGGAAACGATCTTCAGGGACTAACCGCAGTGCGGAGGCTACTGCCCCAACGATTGCACTGGTATTGGCCTCATCAAGTCCCAGGTCACCCAATTCATAGACAGTTTGACGGAGAGACGATACCCGGGAATCCGGGAAGAACATTTCAAAACTCTCAACCAGTTCTTCCTCACGCTCTTCGCTGAGGAGAAACACGTGTTGTACTTCGTTAATCCCGTGCTCATCCTGTTGCAGGAGCACACGGCTACAAATCGTTTCAGGCGATTCATAGGCCGTCAGCGAGCGCAGGCTCTCATAATGTAGCAACTGGCTCCCACGCATGAAGAGTACAAGCGTATCTTCAGTGCCGGCGCGCACGATGAGCGAGTGTGTTCGCTCCGGGGGCGTCTGAACGGAAGACGTAGCAAGTGCAGAACGGGCCAGGCCAAGATACAAAGGTACCTCAGCGTCTAGAATTCGAACCGTTGGGAGGCGCGCATTCTGCTGCTCACGCATAGCAAGCAGCGTAGCAATAACAGAATCTCGCTGTTTAGGGAAAACAGCGAGGTATCGCAATTCGCCTGGCTCAATGCTGTTCATTTTCAGGAAGCCTACCCGGTTGGCTTCATAGCCCCCCTGGTATTGCTCACCGAGCACTTTCAGCAGCCAGGATCGATCAGAATTTTCGACGCGAAAACCCGCACCTTCTTCTTCTTCCTTGCCTTTTTTCTCAGCAGCACTAGAACGGAGTTCAACGTGCATGACATCTGAAGAATCAGCACAAAATGCAACGATGGGATCTTCGTAACCGGTGTCTTTACATTCAGCAAGGATATCGCCGAGTTCGAGAACGAAGGTAGATGAAATGCCGCCGGCCATGTCTTCTTCTGAGTCCATCAGACCCGATGCATTGCCACCGCCAAATTCAGAGTTCAAGAAAAGATTGCTTCCCGCGTCGGTACCATCACCAAATTGAATGGTAAAATCTCCGCCTGAAGATGCATCTTCCTGCAATTCTGGAACGCTGGTCATAATACCAGCCTGCGCACCTTTGGTGACCCGTTGCCGCGTAAAACGGCGAAGCACGCGCACACTCTCTCCTTCTGCCTGTAACAAGACAGCGTGGAGCATGCGGTTAGTCACCATCACACCGAGCAC